>CAZWXA010000149.1:0-8771 GCA_964637755.1 uncultured bacterium
TCCGATGAGAGGGCGTGAAGAAATCGACGCCCACGACGACCGGTGGGGGGCGTCGCCGCGATGACGGCGGTTGGCGAGATGGAACGGACGGCACGCGGGCAGGCGTATCGCGAGTGGCTCCGCGGGCGGCGCGTGTCCGTCGTCGGTCTCGGGAGGAGCGGCGTGGCCGCGTGCCGGCTCCTCTCCGCCTGTGGCGCCCGGGTCGTCGCCACCGACGAGAAGCCGCTGGCGGCCCTGGGCGCCGAGGCGCAGAGCCTCGAGACGCTGGGGGTCCGGGTGATCGCAGACGGTCATCCGGCCGAGGCCTTCGGGGGTGCCGAGCTGGTCGTCGTCAGCCCCGGGGTGCCGCTCGATCGGCCGGCGTTCGCCGCACTCGCGCCGCGCGTCCCCTTGATCGGTGAGCTCGAGCTGGGCTGGCGCGCGATGGAGGCCGAGACGATCGCCATCACCGGCACCAACGGCAAGACGACGACGACGGCGCTGGTCGGGGTGCTCCTCCGGCAGCAGGCGCGACCCGTGCTGGTCGCGGGCAACATCGGCACGCCGCTCGCGGCCCACGCTCTGGCGTTCCCCGCCGACGGGATCGTCGTGGCGGAGGTCTCGAGCTTTCAGCTCCTCACGGTCGACGCCTTCCGGCCGCGGGTGGCGGCGGTGCTGAACGTGACCCCCGACCACCTCGACCGGCACGCGACGTTCGCCGCCTATCTGGAGGCGAAGGCGCGGATCTTCGCCAACCAGACGCCGGCCGACTGCGCCGTCCTGAACCACGACGACCCGGTCACGCGCCGCCTCGCCGATCGCACCCGGTCGCCCGTGCTCTGGTGGAGCCGCCGGGAGCGCCTCGAGCATGGCGTCTTCGTGCGGGACGACTGGGTCGTGGCGAGACTGAACCGCCACGTGGAGGAGATCTGCCCGCTCGGTGAGATCCCGCTCCGCGGGACGCACAACCTCGAGAACGTGCTCGCCGCGACCGCGTGCGCGCTCTGGACCGGGATGGCGCCGGCGGCGATCCGGCGCGGCATCGGCCTCTTCCGTGGCGTCCCCCACCGGATCGAGTTCGTGCGCGACGTCGCCGGCGTCGCGTTCTACAACGATTCCAAGGGCACCAACGTCGCGTCGACCATCAAGGCGCTCGAGAGCTTCTCCGAGCCCGTCGTCCTCATCGCGGGCGGGAAGGGCAAGGGCCAGGACTTCGGTCCGCTCGCCGAGGCCGCGCGGGGCCGCGTGGCGAGCGCCGTCCTGATCGGCGAGGACGGGGAGCGGGTGGGGCGGACCCTCGGCGCTGCGGGCATTCCGACCACGCCGGCGGAGAGCCTCGAGGCCGCCGTGCTCGCGGCGCTGCGCCTCGCCGGGCCCGGGGACGTCGTCCTCCTCTCGCCCGCGTGCGCGTCGTTCGACATGTTCACGAGCTTCGAGCACCGGGGCGATGTCTTCCGGGAGCTGGTCCGGGCCCTGCCCGAACACTGATGCCCAGGAAGCTCAGACCCGACATGTGGCTCTTCGGCGTCGCGCTGATGCTGGTGTCGATCGGCATCGTCATGGTGTACTCCGCGAGCGCCATCCTCGCCGCCGACCGCTTCGGCGATCCCCACTTCTTCCTCCGGAAGCAGTTCGTCTGGGCGCTGCTCGGCCTGGGGGGACTCTGGGCCGCGCTCTCGCTGGACTACAGGTACGGCGATCGGGCGGCCGTGCCCCTGCTCGCCGTCTCGGTCGGACTGCTGGTGCTGGTGCTCATCCCGTCCTTCGGGCAGGCGATCAACGGCACGCGCCGGTGGCTCCGGGTCGGTGGCGTCTCCTTTCAGCCCGTCGAGCTGGCGAAGCTCGCCTTCGTGATCTATCTCGCCCGCTTCCTCGCGCGGGCCGGGGAGGAGATGCGCGACTTCTGGCGCGGTCCCGCGCGGCCGGCGGCGATCGCCGGCCTGCTCGCGGCACTCGTCCTGCGCCAGCCCGACCTCGGGAACAGCCTCACGCTCGTGGCGCTCGCGTTCGCGCTCCTGTTCCTGGCCGGCGCGCGCCTCCGGCACCTCGCCCTGCTCGCGGCCCCCGCCCTGCCGCTGCTCGCGGTGGCGGTCTACGCGGCGCCGTACCGCTGGCGCCGTATTCTCGCCTTCGTCAACCCGGAGGCGGACCCGCTCGGCAGCGGCTTCCAGATCATCCAGTCCCACCTGGCGCTCGGCTCGGGAGGGCTCTTCGGTCGCGGGCTCGGCGGGTCCAGGCAGAAGCTCTTCTACCTGCCCGAGCCGCACACGGACTTCGTGTTCGCCGTGATCGGCGAGGAGCTGGGTCTGGTCGGGGGGGTCGCCGTCGTGGTGCTCTTCGCGATCCTGATCTGGCGCGGTCTGCGGGTCGGCCTGCGGGCGCCTGACCTCTTCGGCGCGTACCTGGCGCTCGGACTCACCACGGTGGTGGCGACGCAGGCGATCGTCAACCTCGGCGTCGTGACGGGCTCGCTCCCGACGAAGGGTCTCCCGCTGCCGTTCATCTCGTTCGGCGGCTCGGCCCTCTTCATGACGATGCTGTCGACCGGCATCCTGCTGAACATCTCCCAGCACGCCATCGAGCCGCGGGCCGCCGGCCGCGTGACGCCGTCCCGGCCGCAGGAGTCGCGTGGCCCACTCCTGCACGGGCTCGAGCCAGCCGGTGGTGCTGTAGGGCGACGAACCTGATGGCAACAGCGAGAGCCGAGCGGCACGGATCGACCGGACGGAGCCGGGTGAGGGCAGCGCCGCCGCCGACATCACGCATCCGCAGGGCGGGGGATCCGGCGTCGCTTCGCCGGCTGGCCGGGGTTGCTATGAGCGCCAGAGGCGCGAAGGGTTCAACGTCCGCCAGAGGCGCGAAGGGTCCAACGTCCGCCAGAGGCGCGAAGGGTGCAACGTCCGCCAGAGGCGCGAAGGGTCCAACGCCCGCCAGAGGCGGGACAAGTTGATGTTCAAGCGGTACCGGCACATCCACTTCGTCGGGATCGGTGGCGCCGGCATGAGCGGGATCGCCGAGGTTCTCCTGAACATGGGCTACCGGGTCACGGGCTCCGACCAGAAGCGTGGGGAGTCGGTCGAGCGGCTCGAGCAGATCGGTGCGAAGGTCTTCATCGGCCACGACGCGGCCAACGTCGGGGATGCCCACGTCGTCGTCTACTCGTCGGCCGTGGCCCGGGACAACGTCGAGGTCGCGGAGGCCCGCGCCCGGCAGGTGCCCGCGATCCCGCGCGCCGAGATGCTCGCGGAGCTCATGCGGCTCAAGTACGGGATCGCCGTCGCGGGCACTCACGGCAAGACGACGACCACGTCGATGGTGGCCGCGGTCCTGGCCGAGGGCCGGTGCGACCCCACGGTGGTCGTGGGCGGGCGGATCACGAGCCTCGGCTCGAACGCGCGCCTCGGCCAGGGCGAGTACCTGGTCGCGGAGGCCGACGAGTCCGACGGGTCGTTCCTCGAGCTGTCGCCCACGATCGCGGTGGTCACCACCATCGACGCCGAGCACCTCGACCACTACGGGAGCCTCGAGCACATCAGCGAGGCGTTCCTGACGTTCGTCAACAAGGTGCCGTTCTACGGGGCGGCCGTCCTCTGCCTCGATCAGCCGAACGTCCAGCTGCTGATCTCCCGGGTCGAGAAGCGGATCATCACCTACGGCCTCGAGTCCGCCGCGGACCTCACCGCGCGCCGTCTGACGCTCGCCGGCATGACCTCTCGCTTCGAGGTCCTCTACCGCGGCGCCTCGCTCGGCGAGTGCGCCCTGCGGGTGCCGGGACGCCACAATGTCCTCAACGCGCTGGCGGCCATCGCCGTCGGGCTCGACCTGGAGATCCCGTTCGTCACGATCCAGAAGGGTATCGGCGAGTTCTCCGGCGTGCAGCGCCGCTTCCAGATCCGCGGAGAAGCGCGCGGCGTCCTGGTGGTCGACGACTACGGCCACCATCCTGCCGAGATCCGCGCCACCCTGGCCGCCGCGAAGGCCGGGTTCGACCGCCGGATCGTCACCGTGTTCCAGCCCCACCGCTACACGCGAACGCTCCACCTCCGGCAGGAGTTCCTCACCGCCTTCAACCAGTCCGAGGTGCTGATCGTGATGGAGATCTATCCCGCCGGGGAGACGCCGATCGAGGGCGTCACTGCGCGCGACCTGGCCGACGCGATCCGAGCGCACGGCCACCGCGACGTCGTCCATCTCGGCAGCGATCGTCGTCGGATTCTCGACTACCTCGAGGATATCGTCCGGCCCGGGGACCTCGTGCTCACCCTCGGCGCCGGAGACGTGGGCCCGCTCGGGCAGGCCTTGCTCGATCGACTCGAAGGGAGGCCCCAATGCTAGGAGAGATCCGGGGAGAGGTCCGCTTCAAGGAGCCCCTGAGCTTTCACACGTCGCTCCGAATCGGGGGCCCGGCCGATATCTTCGTGGTGCCGCAGGACGTGGACGACATCCGCCACGCGCTGCTGTTCGCAGAGCGGGACCAGCTGCCGGTCGCCGTGGTCGGAGGCGGCAACAACCTGCTGGTGAAGGACCGGGGCATCCGGGGAGTCGTCATCAAGCTCGCGGGTTGCCTGGCGCGCGCGGAGTTCCGTGGCGAGGAGGCCCTGGCCGGCGCCGGCGTCGGCCTCTCCGCGCTGATCCGCGAGGCGGCGGCGCAGAACCTCGGCGGGATCGAGTGCCTCGTGGGAATCCCCGCCACGATCGGCGGGGCGCTCGCGATGAACGCGGGGACGCCGGACGGCTGGATCGGCGACTTCGTCTCGGCCGTGTACTTCCTGCATCCTGACGGCACCCTCGGCGAGTTCAAGCCGGGCGAGGGCTCGTTCTCGCACCGGCAGTTCACTCATCCGAGTGGTGCCACGCTGATCGGCTGCCGCCTCCGGCTCCATCGCCGCCCGCAGGCGGAGATCCAGCAGGAGATCAGGGTCCGGCTCAAGCAGAAGAAGGCCACCCAGCCCCTGGCGCTCGCCTCGGCAGGCTGCGTCTGGAAGGACCCGCCCGGGGAGCACGCGGCCCGCCTCATCGAGAAGGTCGGGCTCAAGGGCAAGCGCATGAACGGTGCCGAGATCTCGGCGAAGCACGCGAACTTCGTCGTCAACCGCGGCAGCGCGGCCGCCGCCAACGTGCTCGCCCTCATGGACCTGGCGCGCGACCGGGTCCAGGCGCACTTCGGCATCGCGCTCGAGCCCGAGATTCGCATCCTCGGTGAGTGAACGGGCCCGGATAAATGAAACCCTCGGGCTTGCTGTCGCCGCGCGCGGGCGGGCGCGGGTACGACGACGTTGGTGAGCGGCCCGCCTTGATGGTCCGGCAGCGGGTTCGCCGGACGGCCGCCAGCCAGGAGGGCCGGCTCCGGCGGTCCGCGCGCGCGGCCCTCGGCCGACTCGCCGTCGCCCTCGCGATCGGCGCGACCGGCCTGGCCCTGCACTTCGCCCTCACGTCGGAGATCTTCGCGGTCGCGACCGTGGACGTGCAGGGTGCGAGCCGGATCAGCCCGGCCGCGATCATCGAGGGCTCCGGCATCGCGCGCGGCACGAACCTCTTTCTGCTGGACGAGCGGGCGGTCGCGCGCCGCCTCGAGCGCATCGCGGAGATCCAGCGCGCCGAGGTGATCCGTGCCTGGCCGAACCGGGTGACGATCGTCGTCGAGGAGCGGCGCCCGTTCACGCTCGTGCATGCGGGCCGGCTCCACTGGATCGACGAGGAGGGCGTGCCTCTCGGGCTCGCGCGCCAGGCGGTGGCGCCGAGCGCGCCGGTGATCAGCGGGCTCACCCCGGAGGAGCTCGAGGTCATGCGGGAGAGGCCCTCACCGCGGGCGCAGATGGCGATCACCCTGATCCGCACGCTTCTCCGCAATGCGAGCCCGCTGTCGGGGCAGATCTCGGAGATCGACGTGGGCCGGCGCGACGGGCCGGTGCTCTACACGGTGGACGGGGTGGAGGTGCGGCTGGGCACCGAGAACTGGGAGGGGCGGCTCCGCCGCCTCGAAGGCGTGCTCGCCAGGCTCGCGGCGTCCCCCGAACCGGTGACCTCGATCGACCTGCGATTCCGCGACCAGGTCGTGCTCAACGGAGGTCCGCCACAGTGAGACGCGGGCGGGAGCAGAACGTGATCGTCGGCCTCGACGTCGGCACGACGAAGGTCTGCGCGATCATCGCGGATCTGGCGCCGACGGGCGGACTCGACGTCATCGGGGTGGGCGCGGCGCCGTCGCGCGGGCTCCGGAAGGGCGTCGTCGTCAACATCGATTCGACGGTCGAGGCCATCCGGAAAGCGGTCGCCGAGGCCGAGCAGATGGCCGGGGTCGAGGTGTCGGCCGTCTACGCGGGGGTAGCGGGCGGCCACATTCGCGGTATCAACAGCCGGGGCGTGGTCGCGGTCTCGGGCAAGAACCGCGAGGTCAGCGCGTCGGATATCGAGCGCGCGCTCGAGGCGGCGAAGGCGATCAACCTGCCCCAGGACCGCGAGATCATCCACGTCCTGCCCCAGGCGTTCATCGTCGACGACCAGGACGGCATCCGCGAGCCCCTCGGCATGTCCGGTGTGCGGCTCGAGGTGGAGGTGCACCTGGTCACCGGCGCCGTGACCTCGGTCCAGAACGTCGTGCGGTCCGTGAACCGGGCGGGCCTGACCGTGCAGGACATCGTCCTCGAGCCGCTCGCCTCGGCCGAGGCAGTACTGTCCGCGGACGAGAAGGAGCTGGGCGTGCTGCTGATCGACATCGGCGGCGGCACCACGGACGTGGCGCTCTTCCGTGACGGCGCCATCTGGTACACGGCGATCCTGCCGCTCGGCGGCGACCACATCACGAACGATATCGCCGTCGGCCTCCGCACACCGGCAGCGGAGGCCGAGGACCTCAAGAAGCGCTACGGCTGCGCGCTCACCTCGCTCGTCCGCGAGGACGAAACGATCGACGTGCCCTCGGTGGGCGGGCGGAAACCGCGCCAGCTCTCGCGGCAGATCCTGTCGGAAATCGTCCAGCCTCGGGTCGAGGAAATCTTCACGCTCGTCGCCCGGGACCTGACGAAAGCCGGGTTCCAGGACGTGGCGACCGCGGGCGTGGTCGTGACCGGCGGCACCTCGATCATGGAGGGCGTGGCCGAGCTGGCCGAGCAGGTCTTCGACCTGCCGGTGCGGCTCGGCGTGCCTAGAGCGCTGGGCGGGCTCGCCGACGTCGTGCGAAGCCCGATCTACGCCACCGGGGTCGGGCTCGCGCTCCACGGCGCGCGGGGCCGGACTCCGACGGCGCAGCCATTCGACGCGAACGACGGCAACCTGTTCGCGCGCATCGCGCGGCGCATGGCCGAGTGGTTCGGTGAGATCTTCTAGCCGGCCGCTCCGCACGGCCCGTCTGCGTGAGAGGGGGAGCGCGGCCGAGGCTGATCTCACGGCGACGGGATCTCGACGTGGGGCCACGCCCCGTTCGAGGACCCGAGACGATGGGGCGCCGGGGGCAGGCGGGTCGAGGGATGTTCGGATCGGGGCCAGCGCGGGGTGCCCGCCAGGGCGCGCCGCAGCGAGGAGGCGATGATGGACGGCGATCGCGGGCGGCGGCCGCTCTTTCAGCTCGAGGAGGTGCGCGAGGGGGCGAAGATCAAGGTCATCGGACTCGGCGGCGCCGGCGGGAACTCGATCAACCGGATGGTGGAGTCGAAGTTCACCGGGGTGGATCTCATCGCCGCCAATACCGACGCCCAGGCGCTCAGGGCGTCGATCGCGCCCGTCAAGGTGCAACTCGGCGCCAAGCTCACCTCGGGGCTGGGCGCCGGCGCCAATCCCGAGGTCGGCCGGAAGTCGGTCGAGGAGGACCCGGAGCAGATCACCCGGCTGCTCGAGGGCGCCGACATGGTTTTCATCACGGCGGGTCTGGGCGGCGGCACCGGGACGGGCGCGGCGCCGGTGGTCGCCTCGCTCGCGAAGGACCTGGGGATCCTCACCGTGGGCGTCGTGACGAAACCGTTCCACTTCGAGGGCCGCCGCCGGATGCAGCAGGCCGAAGCCGGGCTCGAGACGCTTCGCGGCGTGGTGGACACGCTGATCACGATCCCGAACCAGCGCCTCTTCGCGGTGGTCGAGCGCGGCACCGGCGTGCAGGAGGCCTTCCGCATGGCCGACTCGGTGCTCCAGCAGGCGGTCCAGGGCATCTCCGACCTGATCCTCGTGCCCGGCCTGATCAACCTCGACTTCGCGGATGTCCGCACCATCATGTCGGGGATGGGCATGGCCCTCATGGGGGCCGGGAGCGGCCACGGCGAGCACCGCGCCCTCGACGCCGCGCAGAAGGCGGTGGCGAGCCCGTTGCTCGACGAGACGTCGATCGAGGGGGCGCGAGGGATTCTCATCAACTTCACCGGCGGCCCCGACCTCTCGCTGCACGAGATCGACGAGGCGGCGCGGATCGTCCAGGAAGCGGCCCACGAGGAGGCCAACATCATCTTCGGCGCCGTCATCGACCCGACGCTGGGGGACGAGATCCGCATGACCGTCATCGCGACCGGCTTCACGGAGAGGAAGGAAGCCGCGGCGCCGACCGGCAAGGTCGTCGACCTGCCACGGGCTCCGCGCCACGCGGCCCCGGGCGCTCCGGCCTGGCGGCGTCGCGTCGCCGTGCTGCGCGGCGAGACGGCGCAGGGCGCGAGTGACTCCTCCGAGGAGGACCTCGACGTCCCCGCATTCCTTCGCAGGCAGGCCGACTAGCCTCGGTTTCCAGGCGACCAGGCGGTGCGTGAACATCGAGGCTAGGCCGGATTATTCATGAACGGCGGCAACTGGGACCGGACGGGTGGCGCGGCGGG
>CAZWXA010000150.1:0-8766 GCA_964637755.1 uncultured bacterium
AAGCCGACTCGACTCCATCCGGGCTGGCCGTCTCATCCCTTCCTCACCCGTACGGAGCGCCACCGCCGGAGCTCGACCTCTCCGGCGGGGGCGCCGTGGCGCTTGCGAACGTCGGCGACCCGACAGAGGTGGACGTCCGCGCGACTCGCTCCGCGGGCCTTCGAGTACTGGATGGCGAGCTCGGCCGCGCGGGCGAGGACCGGTTCCGGGAGGGTCTCGAGCTTGTCCGGATTCCGAACGACGACGTGGCTCCCTGGCACCCCGCCGGCGGCGTGAAGCCAGAAGTCGTCCGGCGCCGCGGCCGTGAAGGTCAGCTCGTCGTTCTCGACGTCACCCCGGCCGATCAGGATCTCGAACCCGTCGACGACGACCGTCCGCCAGGGCTGCCCCTTGCTCACCACCGCGCGCGCCGCGGCCGGGGGTCCCGGCAGCTCATCCTCGCCGCCGGTCCACGACGACCCGGCCGTCCTTGATCACGAGGAGCAGCCGGCGGAGGTTGGCGATGTCCTCCAGCGGACTCGCCGCCACCGCGATCAGGTCGGCCAGCTTCCCGGGCTCGACGGTGCCCAGGTGGTCGGCCGCGCGGCATACCTCGGCGGCGGTCCGGGTGGCGGCGACGATCGCCGCGTGCGCCCCCAGGCCCGTGCGGGCGAGTAGCTCGATCTCGAGCAGCGCCGCCTCGCCTGGCGGGCCCTGATCGGAGCCGCTGGCGATCTTGACGCCGGCCTCCCGGGCGAGGTGGAACGAGGCCTCGTGGTCGGGCGCGAAGCGGTTGGCGCGCTCGCGGAAGCCGTCGGGCAGCACGTGCTCGGCGCAGTAGGCCTGCTCGTGCGGCGTCCCCGCCTGGTCGCGCGTGAGGTGGCTTAGCGCCAGCGTCGGGACGTAGTAGACGCCCCGGCGCGCCATGAGCGTTGCCGCCTCCTCGTCGAGCAGGTAGCCGTGCTCGATCGAGTGCGCGCCGGCCTCCACCGCCCACTTTACCGCCCGGGCGGCGGTGGCGTGCACGGCCACCGGGACGCCGCGCTGCCGCGCGATGCGCACCGCCGCCGTCAGCTCCTCGCGGAGGAACATGACCGCCGACATCACGTCGTGGCCCCCGCCCATGATGCCCCCGGTGGTGATGAGCTTGATCTGGTCCACGCCGTGGAGGATCTGCTCGCGCACCGCCTGCACGAGCGCGTCCGGGCCGTCGGCGCTGACCATGCGCCGCGCCCCCCCGAACGGGTCGTGGCCCGCCGTGGTGCGGATGGCATCGCCGCAGCAGTAGAGCCGCGGCCCGAGGTGCGGGCCGGCCGCGAACGCGTCCCGCCACGCCACGTCCGCCCAGCCGGCCACGCCGACCACGCGCAGGGAGGTGACGCCGGCCGCCAGCGCGTCCATGGCGTTCCGCCCCTGCTCGAGCACCGTCTCCGGAAACGTCTGCGCGGGCTCGCTCCCCGTCCACGTGGTGGAGCGGAGGTGAGTGTGGACGTCCCAGAGCCCGGGCAGGAGCCAGCCGCCGCCCAGGTCGAGCGCCTGGTCGGCCCGCGGCGCCACGCCGTGCCCCACCTCGCGGATCAGGCCGTCTTCCACGAGCACCCAGGCATCGCGCCGGGGCTCCGGCCGCGTGGCGTCGATGATCTGGGCGCCTCTGAGGAGGAGGCTCATGCGCGCGCTCGAACCTCGATCGCCGGGCGCGGGCGTCGCTCCGCCATGCCCCTACCCGCGGGCGCGGTGGTCGGCGACCACGCGCCCCTCCTTCAGCACGAGATCGAGCGAGCGCAGGTTGTCGATGTCCTCGAGGGGGTTCCGCCGCACCACGATGAGATCGGCAATCTTGCCCGCCTCGACGGTGCCGAGGTCTTCGAGCGCACCGCAGAGGTCCGCGGCGTGGCGGGTCGCGGCGAGGAGCGCCTCCCACGGCGTGGCGCCGTCCTTCACCCAGAGCGCCATCTCGAGCAGCACCGAGTCGCGGAGCGGGCGGAGGTCCGAGCCGAGCGCCATCTTCACCCCCGACCGGAGCGCCGCCTGGAACCACGCGCGGTGCTCCGGGGCCGCGTCCTCCGCGCGCGTGACGATGTCCGGGGTGAGCCCGCGCTGCTCGATCCAGCGCGTCTCCGACGGCGTCGTCGCCTGCGCCGGCGTGAGATGGGTGATACCGAGCGTGGGCACGTACCACGCCTGGTGCTCGCGGAAGAGGGCCAGGCACTCCTCGTCCATGACGTAGCCGTGCTCGACCGAGTGGGCGCCGAGCCGGAGAGCCGCCTTCACCGCCTCGGGGTTGGTGGCGTGGGCCATGACCCGGTACCCCCGCTGGCGGCAGATGGTGAAGGCGGCCTCCAGCTCCTCGGCGAGGAGGAACGAGTGCCAGTGCCGGTCCCACGCCGGCCCGAAGACGCCGCCCGAGAGGTTCAGCTTGACGTGGTCGACGCCGTGTTCCATCTGCTCGCGGATGGCGCGCACGAAGCCCGTCGGCCCGTCGCACGTCCTGGCGAACCCCGTCCCGAGCGCGTGACCGGCGGTGGTGGTGAGGAACCAGCCGCCGGCGAAGATCCGCGGCCCCACCAGCCAGCCGGCGGCACAGGCGCGCTTGAGGGCCACGTCGATGAAGTGAGGCACCCCCGCGGTGCGGATGGCCGTCACGCCCGACTCCACGAGCCCCTGCATCGCGTTCGCCGCGTACTGCACGGTCAGCTCCGCCACCGTCGCCGCCGGGAGCCGCGGCCACTCGAGATGCACGTGGACGTCCCAGAGGCCGGGCAGCAGGTAGCCGCCGTCGAGGTCGATCACCCTGGCGTCCCGGGTGGCGGGCGAGCGGCCGCCGCCCAGGACCTCGACGATGCGCCCCCTCTCCACGGTCACGCTGGCGCCGGCGACGACGCCTGGACGGACGCAGTCGATCAGGCTGGCGTTGGTGAGAACAAGGGTCGCGGCGGTCACCACTTCCGGGTCTCCCCGTGCTTGAGGATCCACACCCGGTCGGGATCGAGGCCCCTCCGGCGCGCGGCGTCCTCGAGGTGCCGGGGCGGCTCGGCGAGCGGCTCCTCGCCCAGGTCGAACGTCCCCCAGTGCATCGCCACGAACCGGATGCCCCGCACGTCGGTGAACAAACGGAGTGATTCCTCGGGCGTGGTGTGCGTCATCCGCATCAGATATCTCGGCAGGTAGGCGCCGATCGAGATCGCCGCGAGGTCGAAGGGCCCCAGGCGCGCGCCGATCTCCCGGAAGCCGTCGTAGTAGCCCGTGTCACCCGCGAAGAAGAGCCGCTTGTCGCGGCCGGCCAGCGCCCAGCCGCTCCAGAGCCGGTGGTCCTTGTCCCAGGGCGTGCGATTCGACCAGTGCTGGACCGGGAGGCACGTGACCTCGAGCCCGCGCAGCGTCCGCTGCTGCCACCAGTCGAGCTCTTCGACGGTGGTGATGCCGAGCCCCGCGAGCCAGGCTTTGAGGCCGAGCGGGACGAGGAAGAGCGGCCGGTGAACCGCGGCGAGCCGCCTGACCGTCGGCGCATCCAGGTGGTCGTAGTGATCGTGCGAGATGACGACGAGGTGGACCGGCGGCAAGTCCTCGAACACGAGCCCGGGCGCCATGACCCGGCGCGGGCCGAGGAACGACACGGGGCTCGCTCGACCCGACCACTGTGGGTCCGTCAGCACGTTGACGCCGTCGAGCTGGACGAGAAAGGTCGAGTGCCCGACCCACGTGATCGTTGCCTCGCCCCCGTTGTCGCGAAGCGCCCGGCCGTCGTTGCGTACCACCGGGAAGCGGGCGGCCCGCGGATCGACGAGCGCCGCCCAGAGGCGCGAGGCCATGAACCGCGTCCGGGCCCAGCCGCTCGGCGACTCGAACGCGGGATTCGTGTTCCGGAAGCCGTTGGCGCGGTGATGCGCCGGCGCCCCTGGCTTGGGGCCGCCCACGCCGACGCAGCCGCCGGCCAGGAGCGCCGCGAGCACGAGCGACACGAACGAGGTCGCGATCGGGAGGGTCATCGTGAGGGCTCATCGCCGGGATCCGCACGCGGCCCGGCGTCCGAGATTATCCACGTCCCCTGGGAAGATGTCGACCGCGAGGGCACGGCTGGGGGAGCGAGCGACGTGCCGGTCGGCACCCCGGGGGCCGGCACGAGCGAGAGGGTTCCGGGGCGCGGGCCCGTCACGCGTGTACGGCGGAACCCGTGGACCCCGGGGAACCCACGGCGTCCAGGCCGGACAGCGTCTGGTAGGATGGACCCATGCCGGCCCGGCCGCGGCTCTCGACCTCCCTCATCGTCGCCGCCGTGGTGACGCTGATCCGCGTCGCGGCGGCGCTGGTCCTCCCGCCCCCCGCGGGCGCCGAGGCGCTCCCGCTCGAGCGGATCAAGCTCCCGCCCGGCTTCGCCATCAGCGTCCTCGTCGACAACGTGCCCGGGGCCCGCTCGCTGGCGCTGTCGCCGAACGGCACGCTCTTCATCGGAACGATGGGCCAGGGGCTGGTCTACGCGGTCCCCGGGGTTGGCCGCGGCGACCGGGCCGGCCGGGCGCGTGTGATCGCCCGTGGTCTGAACCTGCCCAACGGGGTCGCCTTCCGCGACGGCTCGCTCTACGTCGCCGAGGTGCACCGGGTGATCCGCTACGACCAGATCGAGACCCGCCTGGACGCTCCGCCGGCGCCCGTGGTGGTCAGCGAGGCCTTCCCCCGCGACCGGCATCACGGGTGGAAGTTCATCCGCTTCGGCCCCGACGGCCTGCTGTACGTGCCGGTGGGCGCGCCGTGCAACGTGTGCGAGCCGCCCGGTCCGCTCCACGCGACGATCACCCGGATGAAGCCGGACGGCTCGGGGCACGAGGTCTTCGCGCGCGGCATCAGGAACAGCGTGGGCTTCGACTGGCACCCCGAGACCCGGGAGCTATGGTTCACCGACAACGGGCGCGACTGGCTCGGGGACGACCGCCCACCGGACGAGCTGAACCACGCGCCGCGGAGCGGCCTCCACTTCGGCTTCCCGTACTGCTTCGGCCGGAGGATCTCCGACCCGGAGTTCGGGGCCAGGCGCCGGTGCGAGGACCTCACCCCGCCCGCCGTCGAGCTGGGCCCGCACGTGGCCTCGCTCGGGATGCGCTTCTACACGGGGGAGATGTTCCCGGCCGCCTACCGGAACCAGATCTTCCTGGCCGAGCACGGCTCCTGGAACCGGCGCCAGCCCATCGGATACCGGCTCGGGGTGGTCCGGCTCGAGGCGGACCAGCCTCCGCGGCACGAGGTGTTCGCCGAGGGCTGGCTCGAGGGCGGGAGCGCGTGGGGGCGCCCCGTGGACGTGGAGGTGATGCCCGACGGCGCCCTCCTCGTCTCCGACGACCGCGCCGGCGTCGTCTACCGCATCACCTCCCTCCGCCCGAGGTAACCGGGCCGCCGCAGCGGGAACCGGCTCCGCCGGTGCCGGCACATCCCGCGCGAACAGACCGAGCAAACATTTTGGAGGTACGCTGATGCGCTCGTTCCGTGGTGTCGCGATGTTTCTCGCCTTCACATGTGCACTTGGGGCCAGTGGAATCGGTCGCGTCACCGCGGCTGACTCCGAATGCCCTTCCGGAGATGAATGGATTCCCTGTCAGGCACAGAAGGGAGATGCGATGGCCATGTACGTGATGGGGCGACGTGCCTACGAGGACGCCCGCGCATCTGGAGACTTCACGGCGGCCCTGGACTGGTCGCGCAAGCTGGTGGCGGCCAAGGAGAAGAATGGGGAGCGCCTGTTGAAGATGGTCTATCTGCAGCTGGGTGGGGGCGCCCACCGGGACTATGTCCAGGCCTACGTCTGGCTGAGCGAGGCGATCGCGGCCGGTGATGCGTACCTCCTCCGGTGGCGCAACATGCTGGTGGAGAAGATGACCTCGGAGCAAGTCGCTCAGGCGAAGGAGCGGGCCGGCCGTTGAAGCGGGCTATTCCTTCGCTTTCAGCTGTTCCATGATGAACGTCGCCAGGGTGTTGATCTTGTAGTCGTCCAGTACGCCCCGGAATGGGGGCATGCCCTTTGCCGGCCGTCCGTCGGTGATGACGGCCATCAGCTCGTCACGAGTGAGCTTCGTGACGCGCAGATCCGCGCCATAACCGCCTTCGCTGGGCCCCCCTCTCCCGTCATACCTGTGGCAGAGCACGCAATTCTGGAAGAGATCGCGTCCGCTGGCGCGGGGAACCACGATCACCGGCCGATCCTCGTCGGCCAGCGCCACGAATCGTGGGAGGGAGAAGCACACGAAGAGTCCGGCGAGCATGACGGCTCTCGTACTCCTCATCCACCGTTCCTTCCTTTCCATCCGGGCCATACTCGATTCTTGGTGGGGACGCGCCGCTCGAGCGGATCGCCCCGCATGGCAACGACGCAGCCGCAGGAGTGAAATCCGGCAACTGCCGCAAGACATCCCCCGCTCAGACCGCGGGATGGAGTTGGGCGGCCCAGAAACCCGGGTGGATGGGCGCGATGGCGCGCCGATCCACCCGGCGTCCGGGTCTAGTCAGAGAGCGAGAACACGTACAGGATGTTACTGGGCACCTGGGCCTTCAACTCCGGAGTGGCACTGACGAACCACTGCGGCCACGCCCCGCCCAGACCGACCTCGATGGCGATGTACTGCTTGCCATCGACCATGTACGAGATCGGAGGAGCGTTGATGGCGGAGCCGGTTTCAAAGCGCCAGAGTTCTTCCAGGGTATCGGCGTCGAGCGCGGTGACCTGACCTTCCGCCTGGCCCATGAAGACCAGGCCGCCGGCCGTGCTGAGCAACCCACCCAGCATCGGATGCTTGGTCCCGTGCTTGCGGACCACCTTGCCGTTGGACACGTCGATGGCAGTCACGCTGCCGGTGATTCGTCCACACTGTGGATCGTCAAAGGTGGTGAAGGGGGCGCCACCGAGAAACAGCTGGCGCGGTTTGTGGGCGTCGGGAACGGTCACTTCCGAATACGCCTTGTTACAGCCCTCGATGACGGGGATGTAGTACAGGCCCGTGTTGGGACTGTAGGAGGTGGGGGGCCAGTTCTTCCCGCCCATGTGACCGGGCTCGAGGACTCCCTCTACGTCGCCCCGTCCCTTGGTCGCCTTGCCGCGCCCGGCGGCGGTCCCCTTGGCGTAGGTCTGAACGTCGACGTTCGGGTTGTAGGACACTGGTCTGCCTTTGGCGTCCAGACCTGGAGTCCAGTTCAGCTTGGCGACGAACTGGGTGCCCCAGATAAATTGTCCGGTCTTGCGGTCCAGGGCATACGCGAAGCCATTGCGATTGGAGTGGAGGGTCGCCCGCACGAACTTGCCGTTGATGTTGGTGTCGACGAAGGTGTTCTCGGCGATGGAGTCGTAGTCGTAGGGATCGTTCGGGGTGTGCTGAAACCCCCAGCGGATCTTGCCGGTGTCCGCATCGAGCCCGAGGGTGCTGTCCGTCCAGAGGTTGTCACCTGGGCGATAGGCGTTGTCCCAGTCCGGACCGGGATTGGCCGTGCCCCACACGATGAGATTCAGTTCGGGATCGTAGGAACCGGTGACCCAGGTGGTTCCGCCGCCGGTTTTCCAGGCGCCGTAGCTGTCCTTCCAGGTTTCATGGCCCGGCTCACCCGGCCCCGGAATCGTGTAGGTGCGCCAGCGCCGCTTGCCGGTGTTGATGTCCAGGGCTTCGATCCATCCGCGCACGCCGAACTCGGCGCCGGCCATTCCCGTGACCACCATGTCCTTCACGATCAGGGGGGCGCCGGTGAAGACCTCGGCATTGCGTGGATCCGCCACCTGCGCTTCCCAGATCTTGCTGCCGTCGGTCTTGTCGAGGGCCAGCACACGGCCATCGATGACAATGGAGATGACCTTGTTGCCGCTCAGGGCGACGCCGCGGTTGTTGATCCCGCAGCAGGCCACGGTGGTAGCAAAGTCCCGGTCGGGCGCGGGGTCGTACTTCCAGACCTGCCGCGGGACGCCACCGCGGACGTCCAGCTTGGTGACTTCGCCCCACCCGGTGGTCAGGTAGAGAAACCCGTCCTCGGCAAGCGGGGTTCCTTCCAGTCCGGCAAAGGGAAACACGATGACTTCTTTCCCGCCGCCCGCGGTGCCGCCCATCGCCCAGGTGAAGGCGACTCTCAGCTTCTTGACAGTGGACTTGTTGATCTGGTCGAGAGCCGAGAACCGATGGGCCTCGTAGTTGCCGTGGTGATGCAGCCAGTTCTGGGACTCGCGCTCGCTATTGATCAGGCGTTCCTGGGTCACGTCGGCGGCAACAGCGGCCGTGGAAAGCGCGGCCGCTGTCAAGATGGCCCCAAGGCCAGCAATGGCAAACTGCAGTGGTGTTTTCATGTGCACCTCCTCGCGGCGGGTGGCGTGGCGAAGGGACGAGTTCTCGCAAGGCGCCACTCACGCGGCGCATTCGAGACCCGGCACATGGCAACTCATTCTCAGCCAGGTCACGCACCGGAGCCTGTCAATGGGAATGGGACAGCGAGGTCATGCGTCAGGGTAAGAGCGCCTCCTCCCTCGCTCGGGGTGTGGGTGGGTTGATCGAATAGTCGGTCCAAAAACCCTTTCGCCTCTGCCGACCCCACCAGCCGTTTCGCTTGTCCTCCCGCGGGCGAGCAAGGATCGCTCGCCTCAGAGGCGAAGTCAAGCGAGTTTGGCCTCGATTTCGGCCTCGTCGAGGACAGTCTGGAAAGCTCAGAAGGTGTCGGCGGCGGGGCATCTGTGCGATGCTCGGGGCATGGCAACGGCTGACACTCGCCTGCTGCAAGGCCGGCTGGCCGAAACCCTCGAGCCGAGGAGGGAGATCCTCGAGGCCTACGTCT
>CAZWXA010000151.1:0-8755 GCA_964637755.1 uncultured bacterium
GTGACCTGACACTCCGTGCAGACGTACGTGCGCAAGACGATCTTCCTCCGCTCGTCGCGGCGCAGCGTCCAGGGGATCACGGCGAGCCGACCGCATCGCGCGCAGCGCTCGGGGTCGGCTCCGGGCGGAAGCGACGACGGCAGCCACGGGACCTTCACTCGCATTGGCGGGGTGATACTACCAGATCACCGACGGCCCGTGATCCGGCTCGGGCGGCGGGGCCACCGGGCCGCGTGGACGTGCGGCCGGGCCGCGCGCGCTGGCGTGCCGCGTCCGCAGAGCAGGCTGCCGGGCGCGGGTCCGGAGCGCTTCAGCCGGAGCCCGACACAGGCTCGGTCGCGCCCCTGGCCCGGCCGATGCGGACCGCTTCCCGCAGGTGGGTCTGGAGCTTCCCGACGCTCGCGCCCACGGAGTACTCGGCCTCGACGCGCCGCCTCGCCCGTCGCGAGAGCCGCGCGTAGAGATCCGGCTCCGTGGCGGCAATCACCACGGCGCGGGCGAGCGGCTCCGGCTCGGCCTCGGCGATCAGGAGACCGTCGACACCGTCCGTGATGACCTCCGGGATCCCGCCGTGACGCGACGAGATCACGGGGAGGCCGTAGGCCATCGCCTCGAGGATCACGCTCGGGATTCCCTCGACGTCTCCGGTGGACGCCGTGCGGCTCGGATGCAGGAAGAGATCGTGCTCGCGCATCTCGCCGACGAGCCGGCCGAAGTCGAGGAAGCCCGGGAAGCGAACGAGGTCCAGGACCCCCAGCTCCCGTGCCTGGGTTCCGAGCGCGTCGCGCTCCGGTCCCTCGCCCACGAGCGTGAGCCGCGCCGGGACGCCGCGGTCTCGGAGGATCGCCAGGCACCGCAGGGAGACGTCGAGGCCCTTCTTCTGGACGAATCGGCACGCCTGCAGCAGGCGCAGCGGGCGTTCAGGGGAGGGCGGTGGGAGTGGACCGCGGCTCCAGTCTCCCTCGGGGAGGGGAACGCCCGGCGTGTTGAGCCGCAGGCGCTCCGGCGGGCAGCCCCGCCGGCGGAGGATGTCGGCCAGGGACTGGCTGAAGCACAGGAAGAGGTCGACGGACGCGAGCAGGCGCTCGAGATCGCGCGCCGGCAGCACCGCTTCGGTCACGTCCAGACCGAGAAACGAGACGACCTTCGCGCGCGTCTCCCGCTCGAAGTACCGCAGGAGCCGCGCCGCTTCCGTTCCGAAGTACGCGTGGAACACGGCCGCGCCCCTGGCGCGCGTGAAGGCGAGAAGCTGGTCGACCTCGAACCGGTCGAGAGGGGCGTAGCGCGTATGCCTCGCCTGGTGCCAGAGGCGGGAGAGGAAGCGGACGGGCGACTTCCGGAGGACGTGGACGCGCTCGTAGGGGAAGCGGTCCTGGTCCCGGCGATGACGGGTCACGACCCAGTTCTCGTAGTCCGTGATGGCGCAGACCTGGCGGTAGATGTGCAGGCGCTTCGGGGGAATGAAGTGGGTGCAGAAGGTGACCATCGCCGGACGCGTGGGCGCAGTCACTACCGCAGGAGGGTCCCCTTCTTCACGTAGCGGGCCGCCGCCCAGCCCGCCGTGGCGAAGGCCAGCAGGAGCGCCAGCATCGCCAGATGCCTCGCCTCCTGCCTGTAGTCGGAGCGCGTCAGGACCTCGTACGCCAGCAGCAGCAGCGCGGCCGCCGTCCAGACGTAGGCGGTGCCGTATTCCTTGACCAGGAGGCGCCGCCAGTCGAAGCGGTACCCGTCGAGCGATCGCCCGAGCCCGCGGAAGTCCGGCAGCCAGCGCCTCACCCGGCGGCAATAGTCCTCGTACTCCGCTCCGAACCTGGCGCGCAGGTAGGTTTCTTCCGCGGCCACGATGGCGCGGTACGCGAACAGGACGAAGGACCCGCCGAGCAGGTAGACCCACGGATTGTTGTGGATGATGAAGAGCCCCGAGAGGACGAGCAGGTTGCCGAGATAGAGGGGATTGCGCGAATGCCGGAAGAACCCCTCGGTGACGAGCTTCGCCGCGTAGACCCGACCGCCCTTGCCGCCGCGCTTGATGTAGGCGTAGCCGATGACGGCGGCGCGCAGGCTCTGGCCGAGCACCGCCACCGCGAGGCCGAGGCCGTCCATCCAGGCGTCGAGCCGCGCGTCGCCGAATGCCGGACGCGGGAGACACGCCAGAAAGAGCGGGACGAGGACCAGCGGGATCAGCCCGTTCCGGTAGCGGAAGAAGACCTCGCCGCAGGCGACGAGCAGCGGCGCCTTCCCGGAGCGGGTCCCGTCGCCGGCGGGCACCTACTTCACCGCGACGATGCCGCAGAAGTTGTACCAGCGGAAGAAGACCTCGACGTGCCTGAAGCCCGCGGAGGCAAGCAGGTCGAGATTCTCCTCGAGCCGGTACGGGATCAGGACGTTCTCGAGCGCCTCGCGCTTGCGGGCGATCTCCATGTCGGAGTATCCGTTGCGGCGCTTGAGGTCGTAGTAGTACTTGATGAAGAGCCGGTTGAAGAGCGTGTCCGCCATCGTCAGCTTCTCGACCAGCACGAGGCAGCCCTGGTCCGTGAGGCCGCGGAAGACGTTGGCGATCACCCGGTCTCGATAGAGGGGCCGGACGAACTGGAGCGTCAGGTTGACGACGACGACCGATGCCCGCTCGATCTGGAGCCCCTGGTGCAAATCCGCCTCGATCAGCTCCCAGGGGCGCGTGAGCCCGGCCTCGGCGAGCTTGAGCCGCGCCTTGGCGAGCATCTCGACCGAGCTGTCCACGCCGACGAACCGGACACCGGGGCTGACCGTGGGATCGAGGGCGAGCAGGGTCGTCCCCGTGGAGCAGCCGAGATCGTAGAGGTTGCTCCCGTCGCGCGCGAAGTCGGCGGCGATCTCGGCGGTCATCCGCTGGACCTCGTGGTAGAAGGGGACCGAGCGGCTCACCATGTCGTCGAAGACGGTGGCCGTCTCCTGACCGAACTGGAAGTCCGTCGGCGATTTCGGCTCGGTGAAGATGTGGTCGGTCGACATCGCGCGCCTCCTTCACGACCCCTCGGCGGGGCTCACGCGGGCCCGTCCGCCCGGGCGGGAACATCCGGCCGGACGGACGCCCGTCAGGCGACACCTTCCATCTGCAGCGAGTAGAGCTTCCGGTACACGCCGTCGCGCCCGATCAGCTCGTCGTGGCGCCCCACGTCCACGATACGCCCGCCGTGGATGACCACGATGCGGTCCGCGTGGCGGACCGTCGAGAGCCGGTGCGCGATGACGAGGACCGTGCGGTTGCGCATCAGCTCGGACAGCGCCTGCTGGACGAGGAACTCACTCTCGGCGTCGAGGTCCGAGGTGGCCTCGTCCAGGATCAGGATCCGCGGGTCCTTCAGGAAGGCCCGGGCGATGGCGATCCGCTGGCGCTGCCCGCCCGAGAGGCGGACGCCGCGCTCGCCGATCAGCGTGTCGTAGCCGTCGGGGGTCGCCACGATGAAGTCGTGCGCCTGGGCCAGGCGCGCCGCCTGGACGATGTCGGCCACGGACGCGTCCGGCCGGCCGTACCCGATGTTGTACCGGATCGTGTCGTTGAAGAGGAAGTTCTCCTGCGTGACGATGCCCATCAGCGCCCGCACGGAGTGGACGCTGACCTCGCGCAGGTCGTGACCGTCGATCAGGATGCGTCCAGACGTCACGTCGTGGAACCGGGGGAGCAGGTCCATCAAGGTGGACTTCCCGGCGCCGCTCATGCCCACGAAGGCCACGACCTCGCCCTTCCGTACGGTGAGGGAGATGTCCGAGAGCACGTCCGCGCCGGCGTCGGGGTACCGGAAGGAGACGGAGGCGAACTCGACGGCCCGCGTGAAGCCCGGCAGGGGGGACACGCCGGGCGGGTCGACGATCGCGGGGGGCGTGTCCAGCACCTCGAACACCCGCTGGACCGAGGACGTCGACTGCTGGACCGTGTTGAAGATGCGCGAGAGATGCCGGACCGGCCCGTAGAGCATGATGACCGCGGCCGTCACCGAGAAGAAGGCCCCCGGCGTCATGTCGCCCTGGATGACGCGGTAGCCGCCGTACCAGAGAACCGCCATGATGCCGAACGCGCCGATGATCTCCATCATCGGCTCCGTGATCTCGTCGGCCCGGACGTTCTTCAGCGAGAGGTCGAGGAGCCGGGTGTTGACGGCGTCGAAGCGGGCCTGCTCGTGCGCCTCGCGGCCGAAGGCCTTGACGATCTTCGTGTTGGTGAACGACTCCTGCAGGAGCACCGTGAGCTGCGCGATGCGCTCCTGCGCCCGCTTGTTGATCCGGTAGAGGCGGCGCCCGATGGCGCGCACGACCAGGGAGACGAACGGGAAGGTGACGAGCGCGCAGAGCGTCAGGAGCCACTCGCGGGTGAACATGACCGCCGCCAGGGCCACGATCGTGCCGACCTGCCGCACCGTCATGACGAGCACGGTGGAGGACAGCCGCGCCAGGCGGTTGACGTCGTTGATGATGCGCGAGGTGAGCTCACCCGAGTGCACGTCGGTGAAGAACGCGAGCGGCATGCCGTGGATGTGCCGGTAGAGATCGCGGCGGATCGTGGCGATGACGCGCTCGCCGACGGCCGCCATCAGGTACGACTGCAGGTACCGTCCGCCGCCCTTGACGACGTACACGGCGAGCAGCGCGAGGGGGAGGAACTTCAGCATCTGGAGGTCCCGCCGGATGAAGATCCCGTCCATGGCGGGCTTCACGAGCCATGCGATGGCCCCGTCGGTGGCGGAGACGACGAGGGCCAGCAGCCCGCCCATGACGAGGCGGAGCCAGTACGGGCGCAGGTAGACGCCGAGCCGGGTGTAGATCGCCGCCGCCCCGCGGATCATGCCGGGCGGCGGGCGAGCAGTCGCCGGTAGAGCGCCTCGGTCCGCTCGACCTTGGCGGTGGTGGAGAACTTCGCCTCGACCAGCGCCCGGCCCGCCTGGCCCATGGCCCGGGCGCGCGCCGGGTCCGCCGCCAGCGCCAGCAGGGCGTCGGCCAGCGCGCCCGGTTCGCGGGGGGGTACCAGGAGCCCGGTCTGCCCGTGCCGCACGATCTCCGGGTTCCCCTCGATGTCCGTGCCGATCACCGGCGTGCCCACCGCCAGCGACTCGCGGAGGGTGCCGGTCAGGCCGAGGCCCGCATACGAGGCATCGACGGTGACGTCGCTCGCCGCCAGGATCTCGGGGACGTCCTCGCGATACGGGAAGACCGAGACCGCGCCCTCGAGGGCGAGCGCCGCCGCCTTGTCGAGAAGGGCCTGTGACTTCCCGCCGCGGGCGCCGACGAAGAGGAGCCGGGCGCGCGGGAGGTGCGGGGCCACCTTCGCCACGGCCTCGAGCACGTCGTCGTTGCCCTTCCAGGACCGGGTGCCGATCTGGGTGATCAGGAAGTGCTGTGGCGTGAGCCCCAGTTCCCGCCGGATCGCCTCTCCGTCCACGCCCGGGTGGAAGCGCGCGGTGTCGGTGCCGGAGTAGATGACCTCGATCTTGTCGGCGGCGACGCCCTGCTTCACCAGGCCCTGCTTGATGGACTCGCAGACGGCGACGATCGCGGTCACCCGGCGGGTCGTGTAGCCGAGGCGGTTCAGCGGATCCAGCGGGAAGCTGACGCCCCGGTTCAGCACGAGCACCGGGATCCTCACGAAGAGGCTCGCGATCATCGCGAGCGTGCGGGCCTTGCCCTTCTGGGCGTGCACGACCTGCGTCCGCTGCGTTCGCAGGATCCCCACGAGCCGCCGCACCGAGCGCAGGTCGACCTCGGAGGTCATGGGCAGCGTCCGGTGGGCGATGCCCGCCTCCTCCGTCTTGGCGCTCCAGATCCCGCTGGGCCGGGTCGCCACGATGACGTCGTGGCCGCGCGCGTGGAGCCCCCACGCCAGCTCGCGCACCTGGATCGCCGCGCCCGTGAAGTAGTCGTCCTTGGGGTAGAGCTGGAGGATGCGGAGGGGCTCGGCCGGGCTCACGCGCGGAAGAATTCCCGGACGCCGGCCGACACCTGGTCGATCTCGAGGTCGGTGTGCCCGGCCGAGATCGGCAGCGTGAGGATCTCCTCCACGAGGCGCTCCGTCTGCGGCAGGGGAGGCGGCGCCAGCCGCTCGACCACCGGCTGGCGGTGACACGGGACCGGATAGTGGATGCCGGTCTGGATCCCGCGCTCCTTGAGAAAGGCTGCCAGCTCTGTCCGCCGGGGCGTGCGGATCACGTAGAGGTGATAGACGTGGCGCGCGCCGGGCCGCTCGCGGGGCAACTCGATGGGGAGGCCGGCGAGCGCCTGCGCGTAGCGGGCGGCGATCGTCCGCCGGCGGTCGTTCATCTGGTCGAGCCGGCGCAGGAGGACGCGTCCGATGGCCGCCTGCACGTCGTTGAAGCGCAGGTTGAAGCCCAGCTCGGCGTGCACGTCCTTGTTGAGCCGGCCGTGGTCCCTGAGCCGCCGGCACCGGGCGTCGATCTCGTCGTCGTCGGTGACGAGGATGCCGCCATCGCCCAACACGGTCAGGTTCTTCGACGGGTAGAAGGAGAACGCGGCCGCGCGGCCGAACGAGCCCACGCGCCGGCCGTGCCAGGCGGCGCCGTGCGCCTGGCAGCAGTCCTCCAGCACCCAGAGCCCGCGCTGGGTGGCGAGATCGCGGAGGGCGTCCATGTCGACGGGATGGCCGTAGAGGTGCACCGGCACGATTCCGACGGTGCGAGCGCTGATCTTCGCCGCGGCGTCCGTCAGGTCGATCGTGTACGAATCGTCGACGTCCACGAAGACCGGCGTGGCGTCCGCGAAGAGGATCGCCTCGGCGGTGGGGAAGGCCGTGTGCGCCGGCACCAGGACCTCGTCCCCCGGCTTCACGCCGAGCGCCTTCATGACCATCCAGAGCGCCGCCGTGCCGGAGCTCGCGAGGACGGCGTGCGCCGTGCCCACGTAGCGCGCGAACTCGCGCTCGAACTCGCGGCACTCCGGCCCGAGGATGTACTGGCCCGAGTCGATGGCGGCGAGAGCGGCCTGCCTGATCTCGTCGTCCTTCGGGGGCCGTGACAGCGGGATGGGCATCAGGGGATTCCTCCCGGAAGAGTCGTGAGGCGCGTGCAGCCGGCCGTAGCGCCCCCGGTAGTAGAGGAGCGGCTCGCCATCGCCGGCACGGAGCGCCTCCACGCGACCCACCAGGATCACGTGGTCGCCGCCCGGATAGGTCGCCACCTTCTCGCACTCGATGTGGGCGAGGGCCCGAGCGAGGAGCGGCGCCCCGAGCGCGCCCGAGTGGTACGCGAGCCCATCGAACTTGTCCTCGAGCGTCGAGGCGAAGCGGCGCGAGAGCGCCTCCTGGTGGGCGCCGAGCACGTTGATGGCGAAGCGGTCACACGCCTCGATGGCGGCATGACTGCGCGCCTCGAGGTCGACGCAGACGAGCACGAGCGGGGGGTCCAGCGACACCGAGGTGAAGGCGCTGGCGGTGAGGCCCTCGGGCCGGCCCACGGCGTCACGCGTGGTGACGACGGTGACGCCACTCGCGAAGTGACCGAGAACGTGGCGAAACTCGTCGGCGCCGATCACCAGCGCTTTGTATCAGGGCGGGAGTGCAAATGCAAGATCTGCGGCCCGCGGAGGCCCACGGCGGCGCGCATGCTTGACGGCCGGTGGACCGACTTCTATAGTGAACGCTGTGGTAACCGAGCAGGCTGTTCTCAGCGCCCTTCGGACCATCAAGGACCCGGACCAGCACCAGGACATCGTCTCGCTCGGGCTCGTGCGGGATCTCGTCGTCCAGGGCTCCGAGGTCTCGCTCACGCTCGCCTTCACGAACCAGAAGCCGGCCGCGAAGGTCGAGCTGCACAGCGCGGCACGCCGGACGCTGGCCGGCCTCGACGGCGTCGGCTCCGTGTCGGTCAAGATCGGCTCGGCCGTCCCGCCGGCGGCGGCGCACCAGCACGCGGGCCAGCCCGCCTCGAGCCAGCCGCCGCTCGCGTCCCAGCCGCAGCTCATCCCCGAGGTCCGTCACACGATCGCGGTGTCCTCGGGGAAGGGCGGCGTGGGCAAGTCCACGGTGGCGGTGAACCTCGCCGTCGCGCTCCGCCTCGCGGGGGCCACGGTCGGGATCGTGGACGCCGACGTCTACGGTCCGGATGTGCCGCTCATGCTCGGCGCACGGGGCCGGCCCGGGATGTTCGAGAACCGCATCATCCCGGTCGAGGCGCACGGCCTGAAGATGATGTCGATCGGCCTCCTGGTGGACCCGCGGGAGCCGCTGATCTGGCGGGGCCCGATGCTGCACTCCTTCATCCAGCAGATGCTGAAGGACGTGAACTGGGGCCCGCTCGACTATCTCGTGTTCGACATGCCGCCGGGCACCGGAGATGCGCAGCTTTCCCTCTCGCAGGTGATCCCGCTCACGGGGGCGGTGATGGTCACGACGCCCCAGGAGGTGGCGCTCCAGGACGTGCGCAAGGCCCTCGGCATGTTCCAGAAGCTGAACGTCCCGCTCCTCGGCGTCGTCGAGAACATGAGCTACTTCCTGTGCCCGCACTGCGGCGAGCGGACGGACATCTTCGGCAGCACTGGCGGCTCGCGAATCGCGGAGGAGTACGGTGTTCCGCTGCTCGCCCGCATCCCCCTCGACCCCGAGACACGGGTCGGCGGCGACGAGGGGGAGCCGATCACCGTGAGGCGTCCCGCGTCCGCCCAGGCCGTCGCGTTCCGCGACCTCGCCGGGGCGGTGGCGGCCCGGGTGCGGTCAGCCTCTCCGAAGCTGCCCACGATCTCCTAGTGGCGGGCCGCTGAAAAAGACCCATCTGCG
>CAZWXA010000152.1:0-402 GCA_964637755.1 uncultured bacterium
CCTCCTGGCGATCGCGGGCCGATGGTAGCCTCTGGAGTCGACACCCCGCAACAGGGCCGGCGGTGACGCGAACGGAAGCAGTGGGCGTGGCCGCCAGCCCCGGCGCGCGAGGGCCGGCGCTGACGCTGGACGAGATCCTTGTCAATGGCGGGCGTCGCGGCCTCAACCTGCGCCTGCGCGTGGCCGACCTTGTGCGGGTGACCGGAGCCCGCCCGGTCGACGCCACCCGGCCCGACGCGGCGGCGGAGTGCACCGGGACGGGATGAGATCAACAACTTCCTCGCCGGCGAGTTCCTCGGGAGGAAGGCGACCCTGCCACGCGGCGGGGGCCGCACAGGTTCGCGCTCCTGGTTTGCGGGCGGGGCTTCGACCTCGGGGATCCGAAGTCGAGTCCCGGCGGTC
>CAZWXA010000152.1:412-778 GCA_964637755.1 uncultured bacterium
AGGCAAGGGCGCCCTCGAGGACCCTCCGGACGCGGGCGACGCCGTGCCGTCGACGTGCCCGCCTTTGACGTGTGACCGCGTGGGGCCGTAGACTGGCGCCCTATGGCGAACGACGGGCTGGCTCTCGACGGTCTCCGCGTGCTGGATCTCTCCTCGCAGCTCTCGGGACCCTACTGCCCGATGATCCTCGGCGACCTCGGCGCCGACGTGATCAAGGTCGAGCGGCCGAGGATCGGCGACGACTCCCGCGCGGTCCCGGGCGACGGGCGCCACCCGCGGGATTCGACTCCACATCCCCACGCCCGCTCTGTGATGCTTTCCCGGCCGGGCCTTCGCGACTCTGGAGATTTTCCCTCGGACGTCTCC
>CAZWXA010000152.1:788-8753 GCA_964637755.1 uncultured bacterium
AGAGATCTAAACTCCCCATATCTACCCACTATCTACCCACTCGAGAAGGAGAAGAGCCACTTTCAGGAGGTGCGCGATGCGGAAGACAGCTGTCCTGCTCGTCGGGCTCGTCGTGGTGCTCTCGCTCGCGACGAAGCAAGTCCTCGCCCAGCAGGCGCCCCCGTACGAGACGAAGAAGGTCGCCGACGGCGTGTACGTCTATCGCCACATGGGGCATCAGTCCATGTTCGTCGTCACCTCCGACGGCGTCGTGGTGACCGATCCCATCAACCCGGCGGCGGCGAAGCTCTACCTGGAGGAGATCCGCAAGGTCTCGCAGGCGCCCATCCGGTACGTCATCTACAGCCACCATCACTTCGACCACATCGCCGGCGGCGCGCCCTTCAGGGAAGCGGGAGCGGTCTTCGTCGCCCACCGGCAGGCCAGGACGACGCTGGAGCGCCTCCGGAACCCGGACGTGGTCATCCCCGACCTCGTCGTCGACGACCGCGCCACGCTCACGGTGGGCGGCACCCGGTTCGAGCTGCACCACGTCGGGAGGAACCACAGCGACAACTCGCTCGTGGTGCTCCTGCCGCAAGAGAAGATCCTCTTCGCCGTCGATTTCCTCCCGATCCGCGAGATCCTCTTCCGCAACGTCCCCGACTCGTACATCGACGAGTGGTTCCAGTCGATCGACCGCGTGCTGGCCCTGGACTGGGACCGGATGATCGCCGGCCATCCCCGCCAGGGCGGGATCGGCGGCAAGGAGGACGTGCGGAACCTCCGGCAGTACATGTCCGACCTGAAGGACGCCGTGAAGGTGGCGGCCGACCAGGGCAAGTGCATCGACCAGGCGATGAAGGAAGTGAAGCTGCCGAGGTACGAGCAGTGGGGCCGCTACAACGAGTTCCTGGGGGCCAACATCGAGCGGATGTGCTTCTACTGGCGCAACGGCTGGCAGTAGCCGCGGCTGGGGTCACGCCGGCCCGCGGGGCGGCAGGCGGCCGGTCAGCTCGGCGAGGCGCCGCAAGCGGGCGGCGGTCGGGCTGAAGTAATCCGGGGGCACGCCGGCCACGCGTTCGGGCGAGCCGTCGGCGCCGACCGTGAAGAGGTGGCGGTTGGCCCACACGTCCGCGCTGTCGAGTCCGACGTAGATGGGGAGGTCGCCCATCACGCGGATCCCACGGCGGTCGGCGTCCTGCTTCACCCGGTCCCACTGGCGGAAGAAGACGAACTGGAGATACTTCTCGAACTCCACCTCCCCGCCGAGGTCCCGCCGGGCGCGCTCGAGGGCGTGCGGCTGGCGCGCGGCGATCTCCTGCGGCCACTCCGTCCAGGCGCGCCCGCCGAGGCTCGTCTTGAGGGCGGCGTAGAGCGCCCAGTCCTCGAGCCACGCCTCCTGCGCCGGCGCGTCCACGAAGTCGCGGAACTGCTCCCGCAGCGTCCCCCCGGCGCGGTCGAAGTGCTGCCAGGAAAGGCGGAGCGCGCCCAGCCTCCACGCGATCGCCGCAGCGTCCCCCGTCTCGTCGGGCGGACCGGCCGGTGCCCCCTCGAGGATGGAGGCCGGGGCCAGCCCGTCGTCGAGCAACCGTTCCGGCGAGATCAGGAAGGGATTGCCGGCGAAGGCGGAGTGGCAGTCGTACGGGGAGCGGTAATAGCCCGCCGGGCCCAGCGGCAGCACCTGCCAGATCGTCGCCCCGGCCGCCTCGGCCCAGCCGAGGAAGGCGTCGGCCGACGAACCGAGATCCCCGATGCCGAAGCGCCCGGGGAGCGAGGTCGGGTGCAGGAGCAGGCCGCCGCGACGCGCCGTCACCGGGCGCTCATCCGATCGGGATTTGACGGCCTGAAACGCAGCTACCTCACCTGCGATCGCAACGGTGGGCGCTCAGGCAGCCTCGCGATCACCTCCGGCCGTCGTCCACCGTGAGAGGATCGAGGTAGTGCGTCCCGGTCAGGCCCAGCTTCCGCATGGCGAGGCCAGTCAGGCACTCACGCACGACGCGATTGGCGTTCAGCACCGTGGTGTACCCGGGGTCGCGATACGGCAGGAGCTCCACCAGTTCGAAGCCCACCACGTTGCTCTCGGCGCACAGGCGCCGTACCAGCGGAAAGACCTCCCGTGAGGTGAGCCCGCCCGGTTCCGGGGAGCCCGTGCCTGGAGTGAAGGCCGGGTCCATGACGTCGATGTCGAAGGAGATGAACAGGTACTGTGGCCCGTCTTTCGCCTCGCGGAGAACGTCCTCCATGACGGGGTCCCATCCGCGCTTCTCGATCTCGGCCATGGTGTGGTAGCGGAAACCCTCCCGCCGCATCCACTCAAACGAAAGCTTGCCCGGCCAGAAGCCACGCAGTCCCACCTGGACGAAGTTCTTGCCCGGCACGTGGCCCTCTTTGATGAGCCGGTAGACCGGCATGCCGTGGTTGATCAGATGCCCGAAGCCCGTCTTGCCCGCGTCGTAGTGGGCGTCGAAATGGATCACCCCCACATTGCCCTTGCCGTAGACATCGCTGAGCGCCGCGACGTCGGGATACATGAGCGAGTGGTCGCCGCCGATGACGACCGGGATGACCCGCTTGCCCGGCTCGATCTCGACGCTGGCGATCTCCCGCACCATGTCGCGGATGGCGTGGACACTGCGCTCAACACTCAGCAGATCCACCGGGGCGTCGCCGTAATCGACAATGGCGAGGGTCCTGAAGGGATCGACCATGGTGTGCCCATGCGGGGTGGTCCAGTCGCCCCAGGCCACGTAATCGGGGCCGTGGCGGAAGGCGCTCGGGCCGTAGGCCGCACCCCGGTAGCCAAAGCCCATGTCGGTGTACGCCCCGAGCATGGCCACTTCCACCTTGCCCACCTGAAGGTCCTCGGGCGTGAGGGCGACCGGCCGCCGAAAAAACGTGGGGATGCCTTGCCAGCCAGTGCCGCCCGGAAAACGTTGCACATCAATGGGGCCGGGCTGACGCCCCTTGCTCAGGTCCTTCCTCATCCGCTTCCAGTCGTCGAACGTCGGGTCCTGCGGGTTCATCGGGATCGTCGGCACCTCATCCGGCTTGATTGGCGCCTGCGGCCCCGGGGGATCCTGGCTGTCGTGGGCGAACGACCCGACCGCAGCGAGCGGCGCACACCCCAGGAACACCGCCAGGACCAATGACGTCCTCATCGTCGCTCCTCCACGTCGGTCGACCTCGGATTGATTGCGGCTGCCGCCTACGAGCCGCGACGATGCTATCACGGACGCTGTCTCTCGGAGGGAGGAAGCCGGGCCGGTGCCGCCCCGGGCCACGCGGGTGGCCGCATGGAGGCGTCAGAGGCCGGCGCGGGTGCCTCGCGCGACGACCTTCCGTGCCTGGGTCAGATGGGGGGCATCGACCATGCGCCCCTTGAACCGGAAGGCGAAGACGCCCCGCCGCTCGTGCTCCTCGAACGCCGCGATCAGCTCGCGCGCCTCGTCGACCGCCTCGCTCGTCGGCGTGAACACGGCGTTGATCACGTCGATCTGCCCGGGATGCACCGAGATCTTGCCGGCGAAGCCCATCCAGACGGCCTCCTCGCACTCCCGGCGCAGGCCGTCGAGGTCCTCGATGTCGGTGTACACGGTGTCGATCGCCTCGACCCCCGCGGCCGCCGCGGCGACCGCGCACATGACGCGCGCGTAGCGGGGGATGTCGAGGTACCGCCCCGCACCGTCCCGCGTTCGCGGAAGGCCCATGGCAGCGCCGAGATCCTCGATCCCCCAGGACACGGCGGCGATCCGCGGGCTCGCGGCGGCGACTTCCTTGATGTTCAGGAGCCCGTCCGGCGTCTCGGTGGCGATCAGGACGAGCCGGGTCGTCCCGCCGGCGATCCCGTGACGCTCCTCGAGCCGGTCGAGGTGCTGCGCGACCTCGCGGATGTCCGCCGCCGAGCGCGGCTTGGGCACGACGTAGCCGTGAGGCCGGCCGGCGATCGTCTCCTCGAGGTCGCCTCGCCCGAAGCCCGACGCCACGGGGTTCATCCGGACCCAGCGCTCGCGCCCGCCCGCGTCCAGCTCCTCGAGCCAGCGCCGGACCACCGGCCGCGTCTCGGCCTTCCGGTCGGCCGGCACCGAGTCCTCGAGGTCGTAGATCAGCGCGTCGGCGGCGAGCGTGAGCGCCCGGGCGATCATCCTCTCGTTGCCGCCGGGCACGAAGTGCATCGACCGCCTGAGCCCACGCATCGTCACGCCACCGCCTCGAGTGGCGAGAGCCCCCGGCCGCCGGCCATCGCGGGCCTCACCCGACGCAGCCGTCCCGGGTCACGCCGTGCGCTTGCGCATCATGGCGTGGCGGCGCGCGCGCATGACGATCTCGCCGTGCTGGTTGCGCGCGCGGTGCTCGAAGGTGACGATGCCCCACTGGGGGCGCGACTTCGACTCGCGGCACTCGACCACCTCGGTCTCGGAGTAGATCGTGTCGCCGTGGAAGACCGGTTGCGGGAACTCGATCTTCTCGAAGCCCAGGTTGCCGACGGTCGTGCCGAGCGTCGTCTCGCCGACCGACAGCCCGACGGCGATGCCGAGCGTGAGCACGCTGTTCACGAGAGGCCGGCCGAACTCCCCCTGGCTGGCCGCGTGGAAATCGACGTGGAGCGGCTGCGGGTTCATGGTCAGGCAGGAGAAGAAGACGTTGTCGGCCTCGGTGATCGTCCGTCCCGGCTGGTGCTGGAAGACCGCGCCGACGGTCAGCTCCTCGTAGAATTTCCCCGCCATCACTCTGGCTCCCTGCGCGCGTGCTTCCACACGTCGGTCCGGAACTTCTCGTGCTCGCCCGGCGGCGAGAACGTCCAGGTCAGGTGCACGTGCGCGCCCGAGGTGTTCACGAAGCCGTGCGGCGCGCCCCTCGGCACGAAGATCGCGGTCTCGGGCCCGACCTCGACCTCCTCCGCGCCGACGCGCGCGCGGCCCCGGCCCGCGTAGACGAACAGGATCTCCTCCGCGTCCTCGTGCACGTGAACGGGGATCTGGCTGCCGGGATCGACCGCCTCGGTTCCCATCGCCAGGTTCGCCGCGCCCGTGGTGGCGGGCTCGATCATCAGGTGCACCGTGCGGGGAAACCCATCCTGGGCCTCGCGGTGCTCGGCGTCGGCCTTGCGAAAGATGCGCCGCATCGTTTGTCTCCTCCGGGGCGCCTAGGGTAGCATGACGATCCGTGTACGACGTGGCCATCATCGGCGGCGGCATCGTCGGGCTGGCGACCGGCCTGGCCCTCCTGGAGCGGTCCCCGCGGGTTCGCCTGGCGATCCTCGAGAAGGAGGACCGCCTGGCGACCCACCAGACCGGCCACAACAGCGGCGTCATCCACTCGGGCATCTACTACAAGCCCGGCTCGTTCAAGGCGCGCCTGTGTGTCGAGGGCGCCCGCCTGATGGTCGAGTTCTGCGAGAAGAACGGGATCCGCTACGAGCGGTGCGGCAAGGTCATCGTCGCCACGAGCGAGGCGGAACTGCCGCGGCTCTCGACCCTCCACGAGCGCGGCACCGCCAACGGCGTGCCCGGGATCGAGATGATCGACCGGGACCGGCTCCGGGAGATCGAGCCCCACGCGGCGGCGATCCGCGCGATTCACTCGCCGGCGACGGCGATCGTGGACTTCGGCGACGTCGCCCGGGCCATGGAGTCCTTGCTGCGCGCCGCCGGGGCCGACATCCTGACCGGGCGCCGGATCACGCGGGTGGTCCGGGCGGCGGACGGCCTCCGGCTCTGCTCTCCCCGGGGCGAGACCGCGGCACGGAAGGTCATCAACTGCGCGGGCCTCTACTCCGACGTGGTCGCCCGCCTCATGGGCGCCCCCACCGACGTGCGGATCATCCCGTTCCGGGGCGAGTACTACATGATCCGCCCCGAGCGTCACGCGCTGGTCCGGGGCCTCGTCTATCCGGTGCCGGACCCCGAGTTCCCCTTCCTCGGCGTGCACTTCACGCGGACGATCCACGGCGAGGTCGAGGCGGGGCCGAACGCCGTGCTCGCCTTCGCCCGCGAGGGGTACAGCCTCGCGCGCGTGCACCCCGGGGAGCTGGCGGCGACGCTCGGCTACCGCGGGTTCTGGGCGATGGTGTCTCGATACTGGCGCGCGGGCAGTTACGAGATGTACCGCTCGCTCAGCAAGGCCGCCTTCGTCCGCGCCCTCCAGCGCCTCATCCCCGAGATCCGGGCCGACGACGTGACGCGCGGCGGGGCCGGGGTCCGGGCACAGGCTGTCGCGCCCGACGGCTCGCTCGTGGACGACTTCCGCGTCGTCGCCGCGGCCGACGCGATCCACGTGCTGAACGCGCCCTCTCCCGCCGCCACCGCCTCGCCCGCGATCGGCCGGCACATCGCCTCGCTGGCGGCAGAGCAGTTCGGCCTGCGCTGACGCGTCGCGCCGCCGGGCATCGCGTGGGCGATGCGCCCATCCCCTCGACCGCCATCCGGCCCTGGCGCGTATCGAAATTCTTGCGCATGCGGGCAGACCCGACGAGCGACGGCTCTCTCCCTCACACTCGGAGCGCGTCATCCGACCGATCGTGACGACTCGACAGATGTGTTCACCGGGTGAACGCCCTCACACGATCGTGGGGGCGAGGAGTTGGGGGGCAGAAACGCTTCTATTGACAGGGGTTTGCGCATTCGATTAGCATTCTCCTCGATGATCACCGTCCATGCCCACCGGGTGAAGCAGTTCGGCGTCGAGTTCTACCAGGCGTCGTTTTCCGCCAAGGACATCGACCGGCTCGTCAGGTTCGAGGTGCTCGGCTACTCCGGCGGACCCGCGAAAGAGGCGCCGCGCGGCGGGCGCGTGGCACGCGGGCGGGTGAACTGGGAGGTGCTCGAGCGGCGGATCAGCGAGAGCGAGGCCGCATACCAGCGGCCCCTCATCCGCCGGAAGATCGACGAGCTGGTCGCCTATTACAGGGAGTGCCGGGACGCCGGGACGCTGCCGGCCATCCCCGGCGCCGTGATCATCACCTCCGAGAAGCGCTTCACGTTCACGCCGCTCGCGAGCCACCACGATCTCGGGCTCCTGCAGATCCCGGAGGAGCAGGGGGTGCTCCGCGTCCTCGACGGCCAGCATCGCCTGCTCGCGCTCCACGCGCTGAGCCAGGCCGGCGAGCACCTCGCCATCGAGGTGCCCGCGGTCCTCTTCGACACCCTCGACGCGCGGCAGATCGTCGAGCTGTTCGTGACGATCAACGCCAAGCACACGCGGCTGAACCCCTCGCACATCATCAGCCTCGCGGGGCGCAAGCTCTATCCGGATCCGAACCAGGCGCTCGCGCACGACGTGATCCGCTCGCTCAACGAGGACGAGACCTCACCGCTCCACGGCGAGATCAAGATGCTCGGCACCGGCCGGGGGCACGTGAGCCAGGCGCCGCTCGCCGAGGAGATCGTCGACCTGCTGGAGACCGTCGAGAAGGTCGGCGGGGCCGCGCGCACGCAGGAGCTGCGCCAGGGCGCGAAGCGCTTCTTCCTGAACTACCTGAAGGCGATCGCGGCCGCCTTCCCGACCGCGTGGGCGGGCAAGAAGTACTCGATCAAGACCGGGGCCGCGCTGCGGGCCTTCGTCCGCGTGTCGCCGGACATCATGGCGCGGAGCCGAGAGCTGCGGAAGGACCCGTTCGATCTCCACGCCATCCGCGAGGCCATCAAGCCCTGGGGCGACCGCCTCCGCGACCGGCGGTTCGAGACCGAGGGCGAGTGGAAGCTGAAGCTCGCGGGCGGCACGCGGGGCACCGTCGACATGCTCGCCCGCGAGCTCCGCGACGCTCTGAGGTAGACAACCCGGCGGACCAGTGTCAGCGCCGGGCCTCGCGGTCGTCCTTCGGATTCGCGAGAAGCTGTCCCCGGCGTCGCGCCGCTGAAAATAGTCCCCCCACGATTCGGAGGGATGTTCTGGGGCTTGCCCCCTCGTACAGACGAACAGTCGGGGTCACTCTTGCACTCATTTCTCCGTGGTTCTATGCTGGCGCCACTGATGGGGGCAATG
>CAZWXA010000153.1:0-8743 GCA_964637755.1 uncultured bacterium
CCGGTGGAAGCGGGCCGATCGATCACATCGTCGTGCTCTTCCTCGAGAACCGGTCATTCGATCACCTGTTCGGCACCTATCCCGGCGCGGACGGACTCGGGAACTACGCCGGCAAGCAGGCCGATCGCGGCGGCGTGACGTACCCGACCCTGCCGCCGCCGCGGGCCCGCGAGGGTGGCCCCGATCCCCGCTTCCCGGCCGACCTGCCGAACGCCCCGTTCGGGATGCTGAGGTACGTCGGCCCCTTCGATCGGACCCGGAGCCCGCTGCACCGCTTCCACCAGATGCAGCGCCAGTACGCTCCCGGCGCGGACGGGGTGGCTCTGGGCCGCTGGGTCGCCGAGGGGATGGGGGACGGGGGCGCGATGGGGTACTACGACCGGGCCGCCTGTCCCGTTCAGTGGCGCCTGGCCGACGAGTTCGTGCTGCTCGATCACTACTTCCAGGGCATCCACGGCGGCTCGTTCGTGAACCACTTCTACCTGATCTCGGCGGCGGTGGCGACCGATCCCGGCGCTCCGCCGGAGCGCCGCGCGCGGATCGGTCCCGGCGGGGAGATCGAGCAGGACGGCGAGGTGGATCCTGATGGGTCCGTCGTCAACAACCTCGACCCGCCGTACCCTCCCCAGCGGTCGCCGCATATCCTGCGGGCGCCGCAGACCGTTCCCACGATCGCCGATCGCCTCGACTCGGCTGGGGTGACCTGGCGCTGGTACGCGGCCGGCTGGGGCGCCGGGGCCGAGGCGGTCCGGAGCGGCCTCGTGCCGCATCACAACCCCTTCCAGTACGTGCGGGGCATCATGGAGACAGAGGCCGGGCGCGCGCATATCCGGGACGGCTCGGAGTTCGTCGACGCGCTCAGGAACGGCGGCCTTCCCGCGGTCGCGTTCGTGAAGCCCCACTGGGAGCGGAACGCCCACCCGCAGTCTTCCTCGGTCGGCGCCGGGGACCGCTGGGTCGGCGAGATGGTGCGCGAGATCATGGCGAGCCCGTCCTGGCCGCGCGTGGCGGTGGTGGTCACCTACGACGAGGGCGGAGGATGGTTCGACCACGTCCGGCCGCCCGTCGTCGATCGCTTCGGCCTCGGGCCCCGGGTGCCGGCGCTGATCGTGTCCCCGTACGCGAAGCGAGGCTACATCGGCCACCGCGAGTACGACCACGCGTCGGTCCTGAAGCTGATCGAGTGGCGCTTCGGCCTCGAGCCGCTCACCGGGCGCGATCGCCGGGCCGCCGCGTTTCTCGAGGCGTTCGACTTCTCGCAGGCGCCGAGACCCCCGGTCACGCTCCCGTAGTCCCTCGAACGTCTTGCGTGCCCCTCCCGCTCCGGGCGGGGCGTCCGGCTCCCCGCAGCAGACGCGTACCGACTCGTCCCTGACCCAGGGAGTCTCGGATGTCGAGAGTTGACAGCCGCCCGGCGGGAGGCCACAATACCCCGGTGGAGTATCAGGGTGATCCTCGGACAGGCGCGGGAGCGCTCGACGCCGATCGATGCTGAACGCGGAGGCGAAGCGGCAGGCGCTCGGGCGGCTGCGCCGGATCGAGGGGCAGGTCCAGGGCGTGCAGCGGATGATCGGCGATGACGCCTCCTGCGTCGACATCCTCCTGCAGGTCTCGGCCGTGCGGGGCGCGCTCGAGCAGGTGCAACGAATCCTGCTCGGCCGCCACGTCGAGTCGTGCGTGGCCGGCGCGATGCGGTCGGGCTCGCGCGGCGAGCGGCAGAAGAAGATCGAGGAGTTGCTCGATGTGTTCGCGCGTTTCGGGCGGTAGAGCGGGGGTGACATGGAGCGGGTGACCCTTCCCGTCAAGGGAATGCACTGCGCCGCGTGCGTCGGCAAGGTCGAGCGCGCGCTCAGGTCGGTCCCCGGCGTCGTCGATGCGACCGTGAACCTCGCGACGGAGCGGGTGACGGTCGCCTTCGGGGGATCGAGCGGGCTCGCCGCGATGCGGGACGCCGTGGCCGCCGCCGGATACGAGATGCCCGCGGGCCCTCCGGACGGGCTGGGGGCGGCCGAGACGGAGGCCGCGCGGGATGCCGAGAAGCAGGAGGAACAGCGCTCCCTCCGCGTGAGGTTCGTCGCCGGCGCGCTGCTCTCGGCGCCCATCCTCGTGGGCAGCATGCCGGAGGTCTTCCCCTGGGCGCCCTCCTGGCTCCGCGATCCGTTGACGCTGCTCGTCCTCGCCACTCCCGTCCAGTTCTGGGTGGGCGGGGAGTTCCATCACGGGTTCCTGCGGGACCTTCGCCACCGCTCCGCGAGCATGAGCACGCTGGTGTCGATCGGCACGAGCGCGGCGTACTTCTGGAGCCTCGCGACCACGATCTGGCCCGGAGCGCTGGCGGGACTCGGTCACGCGGCGGCGATGACCTACTATGACACCGCGGCGGTCGTGATCACGCTGGTGGTCCTCGGGCGATGGCTGGAGGCGCGCGCCCGCGGCCGCACCTCCGAGGCGATCCGGCGGCTCGTCAGCCTCGCGCCACGGACGGCGCGGGTCGTGCGTGACGGCTCGGACGTCGAGGTCGTCGTGGACGCCGTGCTCGCCGGCGACCTGCTCCGTGTCCGGCCGGGCGAGCGGGTGCCCGTGGACGGCACGGTGGTCGAGGGGGGCTCCGCGGTGGACGAGTCGATGCTGACGGGCGAGAGCATGCCGGTCGAGAAGGGGCCGGGCTCGAGCGTGTTCAGCGGGACCGTGAACCGCGCGGGGAGTTTCGTGTTCCGGGCCACCCGCGTCGGGCCGGAGACCGCGCTCGCCCGCATCGTCCAGCTCGTCGAGGCGGCGCAGGGATCGCGCGCCCCGATCCAGCGCCTCGCCGATCGCGTGGCGGCGGTGTTCGTGCCGATCGTGCTCGCCGTCGCCGCTGTCACGTTCGGCGTCTGGTGGGTCCTCGGGCCGGACCCCGCGCTCGCCTTCGCGCTCACCAGGGCGGTGGCCGTGCTCGTGATCGCCTGCCCCTGCGCGATGGGGCTCGCGACGCCGACGGCGATCATGGTCGGGACCGGGAAGGGCGCCGAGCACGGCATCCTGGTCCGGAGCGCCGGGGCGCTCGAGCTGCTCCACCGGGTGACCACCGTCGTCCTGGACAAGACCGGCACGCTGACCCTCGGCCGGCCGCGCGTGACGGATCTCGTCCCCGCGGAGCGCGTGAATGCGGACGACCTGCTGGCCCTCGCGGCGGCGGCCGAGCTGGGATCCGAGCATCCGCTCGGCGAAGCCATCGTGACGCGCGCGAAGGAGCGCGGCCTCGCGCTCTCGCCCGTCAGCGAGTTCCAGGCCCTCTCCGGTCAGGGAGTGGACGCGCTGGCCGCCGGCGGCCGGATCCTGCTGGGGAGCGGGCGGCTGATGGCCGCGCGCGGTGTTGCGGTGGACGCGCTCGAGCCCGCCGCGGGGCGTCTGGCGGCTGCGGGCAAGACGGCCGTCTACGTCGCGTTCGGCGGTCAGGCACAAGGCGTGATCGCGGTGGCCGACGTGCTGAAGCCGGAGGCGGCAGGGGCGGTGGCCGCCCTCCGGCGCCTGGGACTCGACGTGATCATGCTGACCGGCGACGCGCGCTCCACCGCCCAGGCGATCGCCCGCCAGGCGGGGATCGACCGCGTGCTGGCGGAGGTGCTGCCCGACGAGAAGGCCAGGACGATCACGGCTCTGCAGTCGGACGGGCGGCTCGTGGCGATGGTCGGCGACGGCATCAACGATGCCCCGGCGCTGGCACAGGCCGACGTGGGCATCGCGATGGGCTCCGGCGCAGACGTGGCGATCGACGCGGCCGACGTGACGCTCATGCGCGGCGACCTGGGCGGCGTCGTCGCCGCGGTCGACCTGTCACGGCGGACCATCCGGGTGATCAAGGAAAACCTGGTCTGGGCCTTCGGCTACAACGTGATCCTGGTTCCGGTCGCGGCCGGGGTCCTGTATCCGTTCTGGGGGATCCTGCTCTCGCCGGTACTCGCCGGCGCGGCCATGGCCTTCTCGTCGGTGTCCGTCGTCACGAACAGTCTCCGCCTCAAGCGCGTGTCCCTCAGGACGGGCTGACCGCGCGAGGGTCTCGATGCTCGACAGCCCGCACCTCCGCGGCCGCGACCGGTACGAGCGGTTCGTCGACGGCTGGATCGCCAGTACCCATGACGACGCGTTCACCCACACGGTCCGGCTCACCGACGACGACCTCGGCGTCGAGCTGTCCGCGGTCGCCACGCCGTCGCCGTCGTACGAGATCCGGGAGGCGGCGTACCGGCTGAGGCGAGGGGCCGAGAGTCCCGCGTTCGAACCGCTCGCCGGGCTCTCCGGCGTGCGCATGGTGGGGGGCTTCACGAGCCGGATCGGCGAGGTCGTGGCGGGCCTGCCCGCGGCGGGCGCGCTCGTGGCGGCGGCGGTCGAGATCGCCCGGCTCGCGCGCCAGGTCACGAGGCTGCCACCCGAGCGGGCCGCCCGGGCCGCGGCCGGCCCGTGGGAGTGCTGGCAGCTCGACACGACCAGCTGGATCGACCTGCCTGACTCGTGCTTCACGTACAGCGACGCCGGTCGCGCCCTCTTCGGGACCCGCGAGGTCGTGACGCCGCTGGTGCCGGCCCTCTACGCGCCGCCCCCCGGACAACCGCGCGTGTTCGAGCGGCGGAAGGTCGCCCGGCTCGTGCGGCGGGACTCGCGGCTCGAGCTGTCGCACTCGATGCACGACAACGTGCATGGCATCGAGATCCGGTACGAGATCGATCTCGCGCGGAGCGTCATCGTCGCCGCGGACTCGGCGACGCCGCGGCTGCCGTACACGGGAATCTGCACGGAGCCCCAGGGGAGGATCTCGCTCCTGGTGGGCGAGACGGTCGACGCCAGCCTGCGCAAGCGGATGCAGGCGCTGATCGGGGGCTCGACCGGCTGCGCCCAGCTCTACGACCTCACGGCGGACCTCCTCCGGCTGCTCGGGCTATACTGACGCTCGCATGCAGGGCCTCCCCGTCGGAAAGCTTCGCCCCGAGATGCTCGAGGCCGTGCTCGAGAAGGTCCCTGTCCGGGATCCGCGCGTGGTGGTCGGTCCGCGGATCGGCGAGGACGCCGCCGTCATCGACATGGGGGATCGGTACCTCGTGGTGACGATGGACCCGATCACGTTCACGAGCGACAACGCCGCCTGGTACGCGGTCCAGGTGAACGGAAACGACCTGGCGGTACGCGGCGCCCGCCCGCGCTGGTTTCTGGCGACCCTGCTGCTGCCAGAGGGTGCCACGACCGATGCCACGGTCGAGACCCTGTTCGCCCAGCTCGGCGAGGCGTGCGAGGAGGCCGAGGTGGCGCTCGTCGGCGGGCACACGGAGGTGACGCGCGGGCTCGATCGTCCCCTGATCATCGGCACGATGCTCGGCGAGGTCGAGAAGGGCCGGCTCGTCACGACCAGTGGCGCCCGCGCCGGCGACGCCGTCGTGATGACCAAGGGGGTCCCCCTCGAGGGGGCGGGCATCATCGCCCGGGAGAAGGACGCGGAGCTGCTGGCGCGCGGCGTGCGCGCGGTGGCGATCCGCCGGGCGAAGAACTTCCTGAGAGACCCCGGGATCAGCGTGCGGCCCGAGGCCGAGATCGCGTGCGAGCTGGCGACGGTGCACGCGATGCACGACGCCACCGAGGGCGGCATCGCGACAGCGCTCTCCGAGCTGGCGGCGGCGTCCAAGGTGGGCCTCCGGATCGATCGGGATCGCATCATGCTCGTGCCCGAAGCAGTGGAGATCTGCGCCGCGTTCGGGCTCGACCCGCTCGGCACGCTTGCCTCGGGAGCCCTGCTCCTGGCGCTCTCTCCGGCCGACGCGGGGATCGTGATTCACGCCCTTGCCCGCGAGGGGATCGACTCGCACTACATCGGCCAGGTGGTGACGCCCGAGAAGGGCGTGACGCTCGTCGAGGGCGCCACGGCGCGTCCGATGCCGCTCTTCGCCCAGGACGAGATCACCCGGATCTTCAGGGAGGGCTGACCGGCGTGCCCGACATCGGCTACGCTCATCGCCCCGTGGCCCTCGGGCGGACCGCGATGGTCGCGTCGGCCCATCCACTCGCCACCCTGACCGGCATCGAGGTGCTGAAGAGCGGCGGCACCGCCGCGGATGCTGCGGTCGCCGTGAACGCCGTCCTCGGCGTCACGCAGCCGCACTGCTGCGGTCCCGGGGGCGACATGTTCTGCCTCTACTACGAGGCGGCGACGCGGCGCGTCCACTTCCTGAACGGCGCCGGCCGCTCCGGCTCCCGGGCGACGCTCGAGGAGCTGCGCCGGCGAGGCCTGAACAAGGTCCCCACCATCGGCCCCGGCGCGGTCTCGGTCCCCGGCTGCGTCCTCGGCTGGTCGATGCTGCTCGATCGCTTCGGCAGCCGTCCCCTCGGCGAGCTGCTCGAGCCCGCGATCCACCACGCGGAGAACGGATTTGCGGCGACCCGTCTCCTGAGCCAGGCGATCGAGGAGGCGCTTCCGGGCCTCGACGATCCCGAGTGGCGGAGGATCTTCGCCCCCGCCGGCCGGGCGCCCCGGCTCGGAGACCTCCTCGTCCAGCGGGATCTGGCCGCCACGCTCCGGGCGCTCGCGGCCGAGGGCGCCGACCTCTTCTACAGCGGCCGGGTCGCCCGCGCGATCGCGGGGCGAGTCGAACCGGGCGGCTTTCTCGTCCAGGAGGATCTCGAGCAGCACGGAGGCGAGTGGGGCGAGCCGCTCACCACCTCGTACCGGGGCTACACGGTGCACGAGTCGGGTCTGCCGACCCAGGGGCTCGCCGCGTTGCTCGCGCTCAATCTTCTCGAGGGGGTCGATCTCCGCCGGATGCCGCTCCACTCGACCGCGCATCTCCACACGCTGATCGAGATGGTCAAGCTCGCCTACGCGGATCGCGACCGCTGGGTCGGCGACCCCGCGCACGCGACCCTGCCGGTCGAGGGGCTTCTGTCGAAGTCCTACGCGGTCCGGCGCCGTGCCGCGTTCGATCCCCGCAAGGCGCAGAGCTACGCCTGCGGCGATCCGTCCGGGGACACCACGGGATTCGTCGTCATGGACTCCCGCGGCGACCTGGTGAGCGTGATCCAGAGCCTCTTTCACTCCTTCGGGTCCGGCGTGGTGGCGCCGGGAACGGGCGTGGTCCTGCACAACCGCGGGACGTACTTCAACACGGAGCCGGCGCACCCGAACTGCTTCGGGCCGCGCAAGCGCCCCTTCCACACGCTGATCGCCGCGATCGTCACCCGCGGCGATCAGCCCGTGATGGGTTTCGCCACGATGGGCTCGAACGGTCAGGCGATGTTCCACGCGCAGGTGCTGACCAACGTGCTCGACTACGGGCTCGACATCCAGGAGGCGATCGAGCGGCCCCGGTTCCTGATCGGGCCGTTCACACCCGACGAGCCCGTGGACACGGTGCGGCTCGAATCACGGGTGCCGGCGCGCGTCGTCGCCGCGCTCGAGCGGCGCGGACACCGCATTCGGCGGGAGCGCGAGTTCTTCCAGAAGATGGGGCACGCCCACGGTATCGTCGTGCGCGACGGCACCCTGATGGGCGGGGCCGACCCGCGCGGCGACGGCGCCGCGCTGGGGTACTGACCCCGTCCGAAAGGCCCCGCGGCCAGGAATGAGCCGGAGCCGGGGAGCCGGAGCCGGGGATGATGTGCGGGAGCGCAGAATGAGCATCGCGCGGGCTGGAGAGGGATTCCTGGGGCTGACGGCCGCGCTGATCCTGCTCGGGTGCGGGTCCGCGAGCGCGGCGGGCTGGGGCACCATCGTGCCCGGGGAATCCAGCACCGCGTCGGTCCGGGCGCAGTACGGCGACCCCTCGCGCGCGGAGAAGCAGAAGGTGGAGGGCTACGACTCGACCGAGTGGACGTACGAGGGCGAGCGCGCGCCGCCCGGCATGATCCGGATGGCGGTGGAGTTCGGGTTGCTGAAGCACGGAGCAGGCTACGAGCCGAGCGTCGTCCGGGCTTTCCGCCTCGAGCCGAAGCCGGGCGTCTTCACGCGGCGTACCGTCGTTCTCGCCTGGGGGAGCCCGGACCAGGCCCGGACGCAGGAGGGCGTTCCCATCTTCCTGTACGAGTCTGGGCTCGTCGTGCACTTCGACAGGGACTTCGTCAACGCGGTATCGCTCTGGTTCACGATACAGAAGCCGCCGGAGGCGCCGCGAACGAATCCCTGAAGGGCTCCACCGTTCCGGCACGCCCCGGGCGGCGCCTCGCGATCGTTCGCCGTCGAGGTGTTCCTCACGGCCGCTCGTCCGAGGCTGTGCGTTGGAGCAATCCGCGGGGGCCCCGAGCAGCGACCTCGGCGATCTCGAGCGCGACGGCTCCCACGTCGGCGGCGACCGACACCGCCGCGTCGCCGTCGCACTGTGTGGGGGTGGCGTTCCCGATCGCGATCGGGATTCCCGGGCGAGAACTCGGCGTCAGGGGGACGCCAGGGACCGTCGGTCCGGGGTCGAGCTCCCCGCTGCGAGTCGAGAGCGCTCCAGGCGGAAGCCGAGGCGGTCGGCCAGCGGGCCCAGCGCCTCGCGCGCGAGAGGCCGCTCGCGCCAGATCTCGAACAGCCTGTTCTGCGTCTCCCATTGCCCGAACGGCACGCCGAGGCGTCTGGAGGCTTCGATCAGGGCGAGCACCGTCTCGATCCGCGCCGGCGTGGGGTCGGTGGCGAGCGCTCCCATGGCCGCCCCGATCGCACGGCGGAGGGGCGGGCTCGCGGAGCTCAGGTCGAGCGTGAGCCCCAGCGACTCCGCCTCGTCCATGAGCGCGAAGGCGCCCT
>CAZWXA010000154.1:0-8741 GCA_964637755.1 uncultured bacterium
GCCGAGGCGCGGACGCGGGCGGCCGCGCAGGATTCGTCGCGATGAGCGAGGCGGCTCGAGCGCAGACAGAACTGCGCAACAGGGGAGACCGGAGCATCACAGTTCGCACGGATCCTGGCGGACACTGTGGTGCCGTCGGGCTGGAGTGAGGCGGGCCCGGGTCCGGTGACCGCCGGCGCGGCGACCGTCCCCTGAGCGAATCACGGAGGTCGAGTACGAGTACGAGATCGAGCCTGATGGTGCGGCGTCCTACGAGTTCGACATCAAGATGCCCGACGGCAAGGAGATGAAGGGCCCCGCCGGTCCGCAGGCTCTCGGCGGCGGGCGGGCCAGAAGCGGTCGGCGGGCGGGCCGAAACCGGCGGCACCCGGCCCCGCGTGACGGCTACACGGTGACGGGTTTGTACGTCGGCACGCGCCACTCCGGATGGCGCGTGTCGACGCCGCGGACGAGGTTCATGTAGGCCTGGCTGATGCGCGCCGTCAGCGGCCCGATCGCGCCCGCGCCGAGCGGGAATCGGTCGATCGACGTGATGGGCGTGATCTCGTAACCGCTGCCGCAGAAGAACGCCTCCTCCGCGACGTAGAGTTCCGTGCGGTCGATCTCTCGCTCGACCACCTCGAGGCCGAGCCCCCGCGGGCAGACGTCCTCGATGAGCGTCGTCCGCGTGATGGACTCGAGGATGTCGCTCGAGGTCGTGGGTGTGACGAGGCGGTTCTTGCGCACCATGAACAACGTGGCACCGGTGCCCTCGGCGACCTTGCCGGCGCGGTTCAGGAAGATGGGCGCGTCGTAGCCGTCGGCCTTGGCCTGGAGCAGCGCCAGGCGGCCGTTCTGGTAGTTGGCGCCGCACTTGAGGCGGATCGGGATGGCATTGTCGCTGGTGCGCTGCCAGGAGGAGACGCAGCCGGCGAGCCCGGGGCCCTCGGCGACGCGCGGGCGCCGGCGCGGGATGATGTAGAGCCCGGTCGGGGTCGTGGCGTCCAGGCCGGCCCCGAGCACGTACGCCACCAGGTGCAGGTGGACGTCCTCGCGCACCTCGTTGCCGGCGAGCACCGCGCGCACGGCCTCGAAGAGGTCGTCGTCGCTGTAGGGAATCGTGAAGCGCATCATCTTCATGGACTCGCGCAGACGCGCGAAGTGGTCGGCCAGCCGGAAGGTGTACAGTTCGCCGTCTCGCCCGTTCCAGTAGGCGCGCAGGCCCTCGAAGACATTGGTTGCGTAGAACACCGCGGCGCTGTTCACCGGCAGCACCGCCTGGTCCGGGGCCAGCAGCCGGCCGTTCATCCAGATCTTGAAGTCCGCCATCGGGCCTGTCCTTTCCGCGCTCGCTGGACGGCGCCGAGGAGCCGGCGGGCGTCGAGGGTGAGAGTCAGGGCAGCCGTCATTGTACCGCGTCCCGCGGGGCGCCTGGTCCGACGCTGACGGGAGGAGATCGGCGACCGGGTCCACTTCCCCGGCGCCGGCGGTGAGGACGATCGCCGCCGCGGTCCGTGACCTCGCTGCCGTGTGAGAGGGGACGGGGCGCCGCCGGCGTGACGAGGACAGGATCGCCCGGTTCCTCGGCAATGGCTTCTGGGCGCTCGGTGGGCCTCCTCTTGCCGGTGACGATGACGCCCGCGGCCAGCCGTGCAGATCGCTGTCGGCATGCGTCGGGCCCTTTGTCCGACCTGCGGCGGGAGGACGGGGGCCCGGTCTGATCCCACGCCCGGCTTGACGCTCACTGCCGCTCGCATCAATACTGTCGGTGGCTTCGGGGGTAGATCGGGAGGGTCTCGAGGATTGCCGAGGGCAACCGCCTGCGGGTTCGCGCCCCTCCCGGGGCACGATTCTTCGTGCGGCGACCGGACGGCCAGGAGGCCACGCGAATGGAACGATCCTTCTCGGAGGACGTCAAGCAGCTCGGATACGGCGCCGGCCAGATCCTGCAGGGCGAGGGGATCCTGGCCATCACCAAGGCGGTCCTCCAGTCGGGCGTCTCCTACGTCGGCGGATATCCCGGCGCGCCGGTGTCTCACTTGCTCGACGTCATGGCCGACGCGAACGAGCCGCTCCTGAAGCCGATGGGGATCTACTTCGAGGCCTCGGGCAGCGAGGCGGCGGCGGCGGCGCTCCTCGGTGCCTCGATCAACTACCCGGTGCGCGGCGTGGTGACCTGGAAGTCGGTCGTCGGCACCAATGTTGCCTCCGACGCGCTCTCGCACGTCGCGTCGGCGGGCCTCGTCGGCGGGGCGCTGATCGTGATCGGCGAGGATTACGGCGAGGGGGCGAGCATCCTCCAGGAGCGGACGCACTCGGCCGCGCTCAAGTCGAGCCTGCCGCTCCTCGACCCGCGGAACGGCCTCCCCGCGTTCGCCCGCTTCGTCGAGGAGGGGTTCAGCCTCTCCGAGGCGTGCAGCCAGCCCGTCCTCCTCAGCATCCGCATCCGGGCCGCCCACATGCGGGGCACGCTCGTCTGCAAGGACAACGTCGCGCCGAAGATCGGCATCCGGTCGCGGATGGATCATCCGATCTTCAACCTCGAGAAGATCAACCTCCCGCCCTTCACCTACGCGATGGAGGCGCAGAAGTTCGAGCACCGGCTGCCGGCGGCGCAGCGGTACATCCGCGCGCACGGGCTGAACGAGCACCGCCGAGGCTCGGAGGAATCGGTCGGCATCGTCATGCAGGGCGGGCTCTACAACACGACGGCGCGTGCGCTCTCCCTCCTCGGGGCGGCCGACCTGTACGGCGCCTCCCCCGTTCCGCTCCTCGTCCTGAACGTGATCAATCCCCTCGTGCCGGAGGAACTGCTGGAGTTCCTGCGCGGCAAGCGGCGCGTGCTCGTGGTCGAGGAGGGCATGCCGAACTACATCGAGCAGCAGATCAAGGCCCTCGCGCAGGACGAGCGGCTGCCCGTCGAGATCCACGGCAAGGACCTGTTCGGCCAGTACGGCGAGTACGTGCCGCTGAAGGTGATGACCGGGCTCGCCAGCTTCCTCGCGACGACTCGCGGCACGAACGGGGCGGGGGTCCTGGGCGGCGCCGAGGTCGAGCGGCGGTTCGAGGAGCTGACGGCTCACCGGGCGCGCGTCGCGACCGTGCTGGCGAAGCCCGTCGCCAAGCGGCCGCCGACCTTCTGCACCGGCTGCCCCGAGCGGCCGGTCTTCAGCGCGATGAAGATCCTGCGCGCCCGGCACCCCGAGGTCGGCGACACCCACGTGTCGGCGGACATCGGGTGCCACTCGTTCAGCACGCAGGCGCCGTTCAACGTCGGCAACACGATCCTCGGCTACGGCATGGGCCTCTCGTCCTCGAACGCGGTGGCGCCGCTCTTCGGCAAGCGCGTCATGTCCGTGATGGGCGACGGCGGGTTCTGGCACAACGGGCTCACCAACGGCGTGGCCAATGCCGTCTTCAACAAGCAGGACTCCGTGCTCCTGATCCTGGAGAACTTCTACACGTCCGCGACGGGCCAGCAGCACAACCCTTCGACCGGGAAGAACGCGCGGAACGAGGCGACCACCATGACGATCCCGAAGGCGCTGCGCGGCGTCGGCGTCCGGTGGATCAGGACCGTCAACCCGTATCGCGTCGGCGAGATGATCGGGACGCTCCGCCAGGCGTTGACGACCCGGGAGGGCGGCCTCAAGGTGGTCATCGCGCGCGCCGAGTGTCAGCTCGAGCGCCAGCGGCGCTTCCGGCCGCTGGTCAGGCAGAAGCTCGCGGCCGGCGCGCGGGTGTCAGAGCCGAAGTTCGGGGTGGACCCGGACGTCTGCACCGGCGACCACTCCTGCATGCGCCTGAACGGCTGCCCGTCCCTCACGCTCCGGGACAACCCGGACCCGCTCCGCGACGATCCGATCGCGCACGTCGACGCCTCCTGTGTCGGCTGCGGCGTCTGCGGCGAGGTCGCGCACGCCGCCGTGCTCTGTCCCTCCTTCTACGAGGTCAAGACGATCGCCAACGCGGGCCCGTGGGAGCGCTTCCTCGGGCGGGTCCGCCTGCGCGTCATCGGCGCGCTGGCCGGTGCGTAGCCCCGCTGTGTCGCAAGAATCCGGGCGCTCTCGAACGCTCGCTCGATGCGGACGGATGGTGTGTCGCGCCCGGGTTGCCCCCCGGCCGGACTTCGCAGCGGCCGCATCCGCGCCCGCGTCCGTGTCTTGCTCCTCCGCTCGCGCCGGCCGGGGCGACATCACCGTCCGTGATCTCGGGCCGGGAGGACGTCGGGCATGAGCGACGAGCGGATCCTCAGCGTCCTGATCCCCGCGGTCGGCGGGCAAGGGGGCGGCGTTCTCTCCGAGTGGGTCATCGACGCCGCGATCCTCGAGGGCTACCCCGCGCAGAGCACCTCGATCCCTGGCGTCGCCCAGCGGACGGGGTCCACCTCGTACGTCGTCGAGGTCTTCACCCGGCCGCGGGCCGAGCTCCGCGGCGAGGAACCGGTCTTCTGCCTCTTCCCCGTCCCCGGCGCGCTCGACGTCCTGCTGGCACCCGAGCTGCTCGAGGTCGGACGCGCGATCGAGGCGGGGTTCGCCTCCCCCTCGCGCACGACGATCGTCGCCAGCACGCACCGCCTCTACTCCATTCACGAGAAGACGCCCGCGGGGAACGCCATCTACCCGGCGGACCAGCTCGAAGCGGCCGCGCGAGCCTTCTCGCGGCGGTTCATCGGCTTCGACGCGCTGGCCCTCGCGCGAGCGAACAGGACGGAGGCCAACGCCGTCCTCCTCGGCGCCCTCGCCGCCGCCGACGTGCTGCCCATCGGCGCCGAGACCTTCCGCAAGGCGATCGAGAAGAAGGGTGTCCAGGTCGAGGCGAACCTCAAGGGGTTCGACCTCGGCTACGAGCTGGTGCGCGGCGGGCTCCCGCAATCGGCACCCGAGCCCGCAGGGACCCGGCCCGCGCTCCGGCCGGAATACGCGGCTGACTGCGCCCGCTACCCGGAGCCGCTCCGGCCGATCCTCGGCGAGGCGCTCTACCGCCTCGCCGACTACCAGGACCGCGGTTACGCGCAGCGCTACCTCGACCGGCTGGCGCCGGTGGTCCAGGCCGACCGCGACCCGTACACGCTGAGTCAGCTCGTCGCCAGGCACCTCGCGGTCTGGATGACCTACGAGGACGCGATCCGCGTCGCCGACCTGAAGACCCGCGCGGCGCGGTTCGAGCGCATCAAGGCAGAGCACGGGGTGCCCGCCGGGCAGATCGTCATCACCGACTATCTCAAGCCCGATCTCGACGAGATCTACGGGATCATGCCCTACCGCCTCGTGCGTCCCTTCGCGGAGTTTGCCGAGCGCCGATGGCCGCACGGCCGCCCGACGCTCGGCCAGCACGTGAAGACGACGACGGTCAGCGGATTCTTGCGCCTCTGGCTGCTCGCGCGACTCAGATCGTTCCGGCCCAGCTCCTATCGCGCCCACCACGAGCACGCCTGGATGACGGAATGGCTCGTCGCCGTGGAGCGATGCGGCCGGCTGGACTACGACCTGGCCTGCGAGGTCGCGCGGGCGGCCCAGCTCGTCAAGGGCTACGGTGAGGTGCGCCGGCGCATGATCGCCGCGTTCAGGGGGATGCTGGAATCGGTCTGCGCGGCTGCCGCCGTCGATCCTCGGACGGCCCGGACGCTCGCGGAGGAATGCCGGGCGCTGATTCTCCAGGGTCCGGAGGGCGAAGTGGCTGCCCTGGACGCGTCCAGGCGAGCCCTCGAAGCGCTCAGGTCGGTCCGGCCCGCCGCTCCCGGCGCCTCGCCCCGCTGAAGAAGGCGTGCCAGAAGCTCTTTGGCAGCGGTGCGCGCGGGACGTGGCCGTGGAGCGCCGGGCCGGAGAAGCGGCGGGCGGCCCGGTACGCGAAGCTGTAAAAACCCGTCACGTTGTTGGGCAGCAATTCCCCGTTGAAGAGCATGTCGAGGACGAGGTGCATCAGGCCGCCGGCGAGGTATCCCCAGAGGAGCGGCCACCCCGTCCACCAGGCGAGCCCCGCCAGGAGCGCGAACAGCTCGTAGGAGTGGAGGAGCAGCACCACGCGCTGCGGGCGGCCCTCCAGGTAGTAGCGCAGGAAGACCCCCGGGCGGAGGTCCGTCTGGCGGTTGAAGAGGACGTAGTCGACGACGTGGTCGACGTCGATCAGGAAGCCGCCAGCGGCGACTCCGGCCGCGAGCGGCAGCGACGGGTGGGAGAGGGCCACGACGGCGGCCGCGAGCGCGGTCGTCGTCGCGTGTCCACCCGGACTCATCGTGGGAGAGTCGGCAAGAAGCCAACCCGGATCGCGTCGAGGCGGGTCGTCGCCTGTCTGCCAGGCCTCATGGGCCAACAATACTATATCTACCGTCCATCCCCCTCTTCGCCGCACCGCGTCAAGTGGTATACTTCGCGTTTGGGAAGTCTCGTGACGGGGGGAACGTAGAGGTGTCCGAGTACGTGGGCGTCGCCATCTTCGCCGGCCTCATTGTCGCGTTCGGCGTGGTGTCGCTCGGGGTGGCCGCGTTCTTGCGGCCGTCCCGGCCCAACCCGGTCAAGCTCGCCAGCTACGAGTGCGGGACCGAGCCGATCGGCAGCGCGTGGGTCCAGTTCCCCGTCGGCTTCTATCTCGTCGCGCTGGTCTTCATCGTGTTCGACGCGCTCGCCGTCTTTCTCATCCCCTGGACCCTCGTGCTCCGGACGATCGGTCCGGGCGCGTTCTGGTCGATGGCGCTCTTCGTCGGCATCGTCGGCCTCGGCTGGGTCTACGCCTACCGGGAGGGTGTTCTCGAGTGGAAGTGAGGCCGCCCATTCCGCAGGTGCCGCCCCAGAACTGGCGGGAGTTCAAGGACCTCCAGGAGTGGGAGAAGTATCACCAGCAGCGCCCCGATGACGACAAGCACTCGAACGCGCTGACCGAGCTCGCCGAGGCGGTGCACCAGTTCCCCGGCGGGTGGATCGTCACCAGCACGGTCGACAAGGTCCTGAACTGGGCCCGGAAGTCCTCGATCTGGCCCGTGACCTTCGGCCTCGCGTGCTGCGCGATCGAGATGATGGCGACCTTTGCCTCGCGGTTCGACGTCGAACGCTTCGGGATGGTGCCCTGGGCGTCCCCGCGCCACGCCGACCTGATGATCGTGTCCGGCACGGTCACGATCAAGATGGCGCCGATGCTCGAGCGGATCTACCAGCAGATGGCGGACCCGAAGTGGGTCGTATCGATGGGATCGTGCGCCAACTCCGGGGGGCCCTTCCGCCACGGCTATCACGTGGTCAAGGGGGTCGACCGGGTGGTGCCGGTCGACGTCTACGTCCCCGGGTGCCCGCCCATTCCCGACGCCCTGATGTACGGGCTTCTGAAGCTGCAGGAGCAGGTGGCCGAGTTCCAGAAGACCGGCGTACGGCCCGAGCCCGCTCCGCCCGTTGACTGATCGCCTCGTGCTCGCGGCCGACCCGCGTGACCGCATCCGAGACCGGTTCGGCCTCGAGCCTGCCGGCGAACCGCCGCACCTCCAGGTCGAGCCGCCGCGCGAGCGCTGGGTCGAGTTCGCGCGGTTCGCCAAGCACGACCTCGGCTGCCGGTTCTTCAACTTCTTGACCGCCGTGGACTGGAAGGAGAAGGGCCTCGAGGTGCTCTACCGCATCGACAACCTCGACCAGCCGCTCGACCTCACGGTCCGCACGAAGCTCGGGCCCGGGGAGACCCACTGCCCCTCGCTGACGGCCGTCTACCGCGGCGCCGACTGGATGGAGCGCGAGTGCTACGACCTCCTGGGCGTCGTCTTCGACGGCCACCCGGACCTCCGGCGCATCCTGCTCTCGCAAGACTGGGAGGGGCACCCCCTCCGTAAGGACTACCAGGTCGACATGCCTCACCCACCCTACCGATAGGAGAAAACCATGGTCTACGAGCTCAGGACCTACACGCTGATCCCGGGCACCCAGGCGGAGTACCTTCGGCTGAACCGCGACGTCGGACGGAAGATCCGGGGCGACCGGTACGGCACGCTCGTCGGCGCGTGGACGACGGAGTTCGGCACGCTCAACCAGTACGTGCACCTCTGGAGCTATCCCGACCTCAACGAGCGCGAGCGCCTGCGCCAGGGGCTCATGAAGGACGAGGCGTGGGTGAAGGAGTACGTCCCCCAGATCCGCCCGCTCATGCTCGCCCAGGAGAACAAGCTCCTGACGGCGGTCGACGGCGTGCCGCTGACGCCGCCGTCGGGCGATAGCCACGTGTACGAGCTGCGCACCTACCGGATGCACGTTGGCAAGGCGGGGGAGTGGCTCTCACACTTCAAGGCCGCGCTGCCGGCCCGCCAGAAGTACTCGAAGATCGTCGGACTCTGGACGACCGAGGTCTCGCAGCTCAACGAGGTCGTGCACCTGTGGGCCTACAGCGATCTGGGCCAGCGCGCCCAGGTTCGCGCCAAGACGCCGCAGGATCCGGAGTGGAAGGCGTTTCTCGCGAAGGGGTACCCGTTGCTCGCCCACATGGAGTCGGTGATCCTCGCCCCGACAGAGCCGTCGCCACTCAGGTAGACATGCCGGACGTCGACGCGCAGAAGGTCATCGAGCTCGGCTACTCGGGCAACGAGCGGCTCGTGATGAACATGGGGCCGCAGCACCCGTCCGCCCACGGCGTCTTCCGCGCCATCCTCACGCTGGAAGGCGAGACGGTCGTCGCCGTCGACGCCGTGATCGGCTACCTCCACCGCTGCCACGAGAAGCTCGGCGAGACCCTGACCTACGTCCAGTACCCGTCGATCGCCTCCAAGACGGACTACGTCTCGGCGATGACGG
>CAZWXA010000155.1:0-8729 GCA_964637755.1 uncultured bacterium
CGGCCATCTCCGTGGACAAGATCCTCAAGGGCGCCAAGCCCGCCGACCTCCCTGTCGAGCAGCCGACGAAGTTTGAGTTCGTTCCAGCCGAGCGTGACGGGCAGCGTCGCCAGGCCCGGCGTCAGCAGGATGTCGTAGGTCGCGTGGAACGCCGCCAACTGCCGTGCGAGCCGGTGGGCGGCCACGCTTGGGCTCGATCTTCCGGAACCGCTCCAACTTTCGTCGTCCAGGCGCGTTGAAGTGGCTATTCGGGGCGCCACGAGAGGTGGTCGAGGTCGAGCGGGTCGCTGCCCACATAGTCGGCCGCAGTCATGTCCTCCAGCGTGGTGACCTGGCCCTGCACCTTGACGAAGCGCCCACTCTCGGGGACGAGCTTCAGCCACTTCTCTACGAAGGTCGACCAACTCCTGCCCAGAAAGTCGCCGTCCTCGTCGGGCTTCACGAACCAGAACGTGAGTGTCACCGTCGGATCGTCCCACGACGGCGCAGCGTGCACGCGAATCTCTCGAAGCGCGCGGAGAACGCGGCCTTCATCGGACTGCTTGTCGTGTTTCTCCGTCAGGCGGTTCTGAAGCGTCGTCGCGAGCCCGGTGAAGTCGTCGGGAAACGCGAAGCGCGCGCGCTTTCTGGCAAGCGACGCTGCAAACGCTCGCGCCTGGGCGCCCGTGTTCCATCCCGCGATCCTCTCCCACTTGGCGACGACCGGTTTCTCGACGGTCATGGTCCGGTCGAGATCAGCAACGAGCGTGCGATCGGCGAGCAGCGGCACGTAGCCGTATCGCGGACGACGACCTCGTTCGATCTGCCGCAGCTCGGCATCGTGGACCTCGACGAGCGGAGAGACCTCGATGTACGGGCGCTCGACGCAGGGTCGCACCACGTCGCAAGTCTGCGTGACGACAACCAGTCCGAGGACCTGTGTCTCTGCGAGGTCCGTTTCGGTCGCCGCGGCCGCCGTGCCGGCTTCGGTCGCGGGGAGCGAGGGATCGAGGCGATGCGCGAACCAGTGCTCTCCCAGGACACAGTCGCCCTGGCGCCAGGCGGCGAGCGCCCCGTCGACAGCGGCGTAGCGCGAGGCGGTGTTGGTCTCAGCGGCCACCCCGTGCCCTCACGCTCTTCGCTCCACGGGCGATGCCCGTCTCGCGATGAACGCGATCCTGGAGGGCATCCACGAGTTCCTCGGGCGGGCGCGGCGCCCGCGCGGCCATTGCCTCGTCGGACAGCTTCGGCGCGACGACGCGCCTCGCCTCGCCAGGGCCGAGGAGCGAGAAGACGCGGTCATACTGTCGGTTGGCGAGCAGGTCGAACAGGATGCCTCCGTCGTCGCGGACGGCGAGCAACTCCGCACGGTTCGCGCTGGCAGAGCCACGGTCGATCTTGCGGACGACCAGGAGGAGTCGCTGGAGGTGCTCTTCGTTCGCAGGTGTCATCGCCTTGCCGCTCGCCCAGAAGTGCAGCGAGCGCCGGCTCACGCTGAAGAGGCGCGCAAGCTGCTCCCACGTGAAGCCGCTGAGACGACGTAGCTCCGCGATGGCAGCACCAGCGCGGTCGACGAGGTTGACGGAGATTCCTGCCGTTGTCTGCTGAACCGGCCGAGGCGAGCGCGACACGATCTCGGCCGGAAGCGCACGCACGGTCGACGTGCCGAGCCCCGCGAGCATCACACCCACGAGCATGGGCTCGCGCACCTGACGCATCAGCATCGCGCCGGCTGCGGACGTCGAGTCGAACGAAGAGCGGGCTTCGAGGCTCCTCATAGCTTGCCTCCATACCGCCGCAGGAAGTCGTCCGTCACGGCCCACCGGAAGAACGTGTAGATGCGTTCCGCGTAGCGCCTCGCATCGTCGACGACCCGATCGACCGCGAAGGGGATCGGGCTCGCGCTGAACATGTCGAGGTCGAGGATCCAGCTCCTGTCAGGCACGGGCTCGATCGCCGCAGGGTCGACCGTCGCGCCCGGAGGCAGGAGCCCCCAGCGAGCAACGACTCGAGCGTCGTCGAGCTCGAACATCGTCTCGGCCAGGGCATGAGCCGCGCGCGAACCGACGGGCGTGCCCGTGATGCCACGCACCTCGGACAGAACCAGCTTCGCGATGTCATCGACGGCGGCTCCGGTGATGCGGTCGATGTACCGGACGCCGAGGCGGTCCACGAGCTTCGGCTCGACGTGCTCGTCGAGGGCCGTGACGACGGTCCGGAGTCGCGCAAGGAAGTCCGACCGGCTCGTGTACTTGGTCGTCTCGAGCGCGAGGAACTCGGGGGTCAGCGAGACACGCCAGTGCCCGTCTACGTCGGCGAAGCGCCAGGCGGTCTGCGGCTTCACAGGCGTCACGCCCGCAGGGCTGACGAGCACGCCCTGCTCCTGGCGGAGCACCGGGTACGTGGCTCGAACGGCCTCCTGGAACGGAGCGACGAAGTCGCGCTGCTCGACAGCCAGGATCGCGGGGAAGCGCACCTGGGTGATGACGCGTACCAGCGGCGCGTTTTCCAGCGGAACCTCAGCGGGCGGTGGAGCGACGAGCGGGTCCTCGATGACGCTCATGGCAGCACGGTACACGCTAACCTGGCATTTGTGAAGTGCGGTGTGAAGCGACTCGTAAAGTGTTGCGGAGTAAGATGGTTACGGCTTGCCAGAGACCGCACCGACGGTGACTCCTTGGCAACCCCTGAGCGGGATCGGGCGGCGTACAGGCGGCTCGGGTATGCAGCAACGAGGAGTGCTGCCCCTGCCTCCACCGTCCGCGTGCGCGCCCCGCGTTCCTATGCGGCGATGGGCGGCTTGCGGTCGAACCAGGGGCGGGCGGCTTCGAGCTGCGCACCCAGCCGGAAGAGGGTGGCCTCGTCGCCGTAGCGGGCCACGAGCTGGACCGCGACGGGGAGGCCGCCCACCGGGGCGCCGAGGGGCAGCATCAGCGCCGGCTGGCCCGTGAGGTTGAACCAGACGGTGAACGGCGAGAAGGCGAACACCCGGCGCCAGTACTCGTCGACGTCGTCCAGCATCATGTCGATCCAGCCGAGCGTGACGGGCAGGGTCGCCAGGCCGGGCGTCAGCAGGACGTCGTAGGTCGCGTGGAACGCCGCCATCTGCCGCCCGAGCCGGTGGGCGGCCTGGGTGGCGCGCACGTAGTCGGGGCCGCTCACCGCCTCGCCCTTCCGGGCTGTCGCCCAGGTGACCCGCTCGACCTCGTCGGGGCGCGGCGGGCGGCCGGCCGTCGGGTGGCTCGCCAGGTTCACCACGGTGTTCGCCGCGGCGAGGGTGAGGAAGGTGGGCACCACCGCCGCGCGGTCGATCTCCGGGTCCGCCTCCTCGACACGGTGGCCGAGGTCGGCGCAGAGCCGCGCCGCGTCCCTGAGGGCTCTGAGGCTCTCCGGCCCGATCGCGACGCCGTTCGGCGCCGACGTGGTGTAGGCGATCCGAAGTGGCCCCGGCGCCGCGCCGACTTCGTCGAGGAACGGCCGCGCGGGGGCCGGGGCGACATAGGGATCGCCCGGTCCCGGGCCCGCCGTGGCGTCGAGCAGGGCGGCGGTGTCGCGCACGCTGAGCGTGACCGCGTGCTCCGTCGACGATCCGCCGAGCCCCTCGCCGGCGTAGGGGGACATGGTGTTCCGGCCGCGCGTCGGCTTCAGGCCGACGAGGCCGCAGCAGGCCGCCGGCGCCCGGATCGAGCCGAAGCCGTCGCTCGCGTGGGCCATGGGCAGCATGCGGGCGGCCACCGCGGCCACGGCTCCTCCACTGGACCCGCCCGAGATCCGGGTCGGGTCCCACGGATTGCGGGTCGGCCCGTAGAGCTGCGGCTCGCAGGTGAGGCTCAGGCCCAGCTCACAGGTGTTGGTCCGGCCGAAGATCACGAGCCCGGCGTGCTTGAGCCGCCGGACGTGCTCGCTGTCCGCGGCGGGCGGCGGCGCGTCGGCGAAGAACCTCGACCCGCGTGTCGTGCGCACCCCGGCGAGCGAGGCCGTCAGGTCCTTCAGCAGGAACGGCACGCCGCGAAACGGCCCCTCGGGCAGGCCCGCGGCGATTGCCGCGCGGCCGTGGTCGTAGAGCTTCATGACGACCGCGTTGACCGCCGGGTTGCGCGCCTCCACGCGCTCGATGGCGGCCTCGAGCACATCGCCCGGCGTGACCAGCCGCCGGCGCACGAGGTCCGCGAGACCGAGGCCGTCGTGGTGCTCGTAGTCGGCGAAGCCGCTCATCCGCGTCAGGCGAACATGGAGAAGGGCTCGAGCTCGGCCCGGAGCAGCTCGCGCGTCTTCTTGAAGCCGAGCCAGCCGTCGATCACGGTGGCGTAGACGCGGCGGAAGTCCGTCGTGTAGACCAGGTTGTCGCCGGCGTCGAGGTCCGTGAGGCTCGGGCGCTTGCCGTGGTGGCCGCCGCGCACGTGCTTGCCGACGACGAACATCAGGTTGGCCGCGCCGTGGTCGGTGCCGCGGCTCGTGTTCTCGGGCACGCGCCGCCCGAACTCCGAGAAGATCATCATCACCACCCGGTCGGCCTGCCCGATCCGCTCCATGTCGCGCATGAAGCCGGCCACCGCGTCCGACGCGTAGGTGAGGAGCCGTCCGTGGAGGTCGGCCTGGTGCACGTGCGTGTCGAAGGCGTTGTGACGGAAGGCGGTGTAGTAGAGCCGGGTGGGCATCCCCGCCTCGATGAGCGCCGCGACCTTGGGCAGATCGAGCGGGACGATCCCGTAATCGACCGGCGACCGGTAGCGCGCCCACGCCTCCCGCACCAGCGCCGAGGCATCGCGAGCGCTCTGCGCGACCTCGCGCAGGTACTGCCGCGACGGATTGGCCGCGTCGCCGCGCGCGCCGCCCTCCTGCTCGAACACGGGCTTCTCCTGGAAGAACCCCTTGCGGCTGAACTTGTTGGGATCGTCGAAGACCACGGGCGTGTGATCGCGGCTCCGCACGGCCAGCGACTGGGTCGAATCGATGTTGACGACGAAGCCGGGTGCCCCGCCGGGCCTGATCGCGTCGGCCAGCCGGCCCACCCAGCCGTACTCCTCGCCGCTCCCGGGAGCCGCCGTGTGCCAGTAGGCCATGGACGTGAAATGCGAGAACGAGGGGTTCTCGTAGCCGCAGCCGTGGACGACCGCCAGCCGACCGTCCTTGAACAGGCGCTCGAACCCGGCCATGCCGGCGCTGAACCCGAAGTGCTCGTCGATCTTCCGGAGCCGCTCCCGCCCGATGCCGATCGTCGGCCGGTGCCGGTAGTAGGCGTCGTCACCGTACGGCACGAGCGTGTTCAGGCCGTCGTTGCCCCCCGACAGCTCCAGCACCACCAGGATCCGGTCGTTGTCGGCGTTCTCCGCGGCCAGCGCGGCGGCGGCCTTCCCGAAGAAGGCGGGAACGGCGAACGTGCCGGCGGCACTCACGCCGAGTCCGCCGAGACCGAGGCGCAGCACGTCCCGGCGGGTAGACACGCGCTTCAGCAGATCGTTCGTGCTCATCGGTCTCCCCCTCGAGTTCGCGAATTCACGCCGATTCGCGCGCATCGACGCGCGCTCAGCCGAGCTGGTACTCGGGCACACTCATGATCAGGTGGAGCAACATCCGCAGCGGCTCCTCCATGTAGGTCTCGGCCACCGAGACCTGGCTCGTGCCGAGCTCACCCGCGAGGAAGTCGACGAGCCGCCGCCGCTCGTCGCCGGCGAGGGGGACCCGCAGGAACCTGGCGAGGAAATAGTCGACGACCTGCTCGGCCGTCTGGAGGCCCTCTGACTTCACGATCGCGCGGAGGTCAACCGGCGCAGTGTGGCGCGGGATCGGCTTGACCTTCTGGATGGCCATCTGCCAGCCGCGGAAGCTGGCATAGCGCGTGTTGAAGTCCTCGTCCCGGTCGGCCATCAGGTTGGACATCGCCATCGCCTCGCCCCCGCCCGTGCCGTCACCCGGCATGGTGGCGGTGGTGATGTCCTGCCCCAGGGCGATCCGGTCGCTGACCGCGCGGATCTTCTCGTCGTCCGGGTACCGGTCCGGCGGGACGAAGTTGATGTCCGGGAAGAGGACGTCACGGGCGAAGTTCCCGCGCTCGAGGAGGAGCCCCGGCGTGATCCAGCTCCGGCCCTGCGCCCAGCCCGCCACGGTCGGCGGATGGAAGAGGTGCTGGCCGAGCGACGCGGTGATCTCGTTGAAGTCCGGCACGCCAGGGACTTCGCGGAGCCCCAGGTTCCGGTACGTGGAGACGGCCAACTCCACCGGGCTCTTGATCCGTGTGGCGAAGGACGCGGGGCTGTAGAAGTCCCTCGAGAGCAGGATCGTCCTGAGCAGCGGGGCGATCTCCCAGCGATGCTCCCGGAGGACCGCACCCAGCTCCTCGGCGAGGGCCGGGGACAGCTCCTGGCGCACGAAGTAGCGGTAGACCTTGCTCGCGACGAAGCGGGCGGTGGCGGGCTGCTCGAGGATGATGTCGATCACGTCGACCCCGTCGAAGAGGCCCGTCCGGCCGAGCACCGTCTTCTCGCCGCCGTCGTGCTGGTCCCCGTTCACCACGAAGGTCAGATCCCGGAAGTTCCAGCCGGTGAAGGCGCGCGCCGCCTCGCGGATGTCCCGCTCGCTGTAGTGGCCGACGCCCATCGTGAACAGCTCCATGATCTCGCGGGCGAAGTTCTCGTTCGGCGCGCCCTTCACGTTCACGCCGGCGTCGAGAAAGGCGAGCATCGCCGGATCCTGCGCGACGCCGATCAGCAGATCGCGGAAGTTGCCCGTGCCGTGCCGGTAGAACAGCTCGAGCTGGCCAAGCAGCTTGCGGTAGTCACGGACCTTGTCCTCGTTCAGGGCGAAATGGCCGTGCCAGAAGAGCGCCATCTTCTCCTCGAGCGGCCGGTTCGTGGCGACCATCCGGTTGGCCCACCAGTAGGCCGCCCGGTTCGTCTCGAGGCGGCTCGCGCGGAGCCAGTAGAAGAACTTGTTCGCGATGGGCTGCATCCGGCGATTGCCTTCGGGCTTCACCTTCACCCCGAGCGCCTCCCCCCTCTGGCGCGCCAGATCTGTCGCCGCGGGACGGCTCGGCGGGAACGGCTCCAGGCCCGGGTCGTGGGCGCCCGAGTGCTCGAACGGCCCGAGGTGGCCGTTGTCGGCGGAGTGGTACTCGACGAGGCGTCTGACCGCCTCCTCCGGCGTCAGGTCGGCGAGCCGCTGGATCTCCTCCGGCGTGCCGCCGAAGCCGGCGCGCTCGAGCAGGTGAGCCGCCCGGTCGTCGCTCCAGTCGACCGGGCCGATCGGCGAGAGGTCGCCCGTCCAGGTCGACGGACCCGCGCCGAGCCGCGTCTGGCCTCCCGCTGCCAGCCCTGGGCTCCCCGGAGCCAGCAGCAGCACCAGGACGGTGCCCACGAGCACACGGCCCCCCGACATCACGGATCTAGCCATCCGAGATCCCTCCCGCGGGTGTCTGCGGCGCGAGCAGAGCCTGACACCCGTCCATTGCGGTTCCGCCCCCGCGGCGGTGCCTCCCGCGGACGCGGCCGGCACCCGGATCGATCGGCACGCGCTCCATCGTCCAGGCCGCCTTCCCCCGAGGCGCTCACGCAGTGTACCGCAGACCATGGACGGCCATCAGTCGACCTGCGCGAGCGGGACACGCACGTCGCGCTTGCTCCTGTCGCGGACCACCGTGAGCGTCACGACCGTCCCGACGCCGGCGGCCTCGAACGCGTCCCGCAGGTCGTCCTCGGACCTGACGGGCTTGCCGTTCACGGCCACGATCCGATCGCCGAGGACGAGGCGGCGGGCTCGCGTGACCCGGGCCCCCTGGAGTCCCGTGCGCGCGGCCGGCCCGCCGGGATTCACCTCGGCGATCGCCACTCCCTCGATGCCGAGCTGGATGGTGTAGCGCTCGGGCACCAGGCTCACCCCGATCCCCGCCTGCACGAGCCGGCCCTTCGCGATGAGCTGTGGGACGAGGCGGGTCACCGTGTCGATCGGCACCGCGAAACCGATCCCGGCCGAGGCGCCGCTCGGGCTGAAGATCGCCGCGTTGACGCCCACGACCCGGCCGCTCGAGTCGAGCAGCGGGCCTCCCGAGTTCCCGGGGTTGATCGCGGCGTCCGTCTGGATCACGTCCCGGATCCGCCGGCCGCTCGGCGACCGCAGCTCGCGTCCGAGCGCGCTGACCACGCCGACCGTCAGCGAATGGTCGAGGCCGAAGGGGTTGCCGACCGCGAGGACCCGCTGGCCGACGAGGAGGGTGCGCGAGCTCCCGGACGCCAGGGGCGCGAGACGCTCGCGCGGCGCCTTGATCCGGAGGACCGCCAGATCCTTGTCCGGGGCGGCGCCCACGACCTTGCCTTCCCATTCCGACTGGTCGCTCAAGGTCACCGCGAACGCGTCACCCTCCTGGATGACGTGGAAGTTGGTCACGACGTGGCCGTCCCGGTCCCACACGAAGCCGCTGCCGGTGCCGCTCGGGATCTGCTGGACGTCGAACGAGAACAGCTCGCGCCGGAGGGCGATGCTCGTGATGAAGACGACGGACGCCTGGGCGCGGCGGAAGACCTCGATGTCCCGCTTCTCCTCCGGCGTGAGCCCCTCCGGCAGCGGCGCCAGCGCCGTGGCCGGCACGAGCACCATGCCTCCGTCCTTCCCCGAGCCGTCGGCGCCGGTCAGCCGCTTCTCGAGCCCGCTCGACGGGCCGCGTCCCGCCACGAACCCGACGGCGAAGACGAGCAGGACCACCACGATCGAACGCCACTTCATGGGTCGTGTCCTCCCGGCGTCGCGGCGCGCGCCGC
>CAZWXA010000156.1:0-8662 GCA_964637755.1 uncultured bacterium
GAGCGAGAACAGGATCTCTCGCTTGCCCGCGCCGTTGCTGGCGATCTCGGCGGCGAGCCCGTCCGTCACCTGGCGGCTGTTTTCCACGAAGTGGTCGAGACCGGCAGCAACGGCGCGGGCAAGCGAGAGATCCTGTTCTCGCTCCTCGCGCTCGAGCGTGCCCGTCATCCACACGTACCGCTGCGCCGCGAGAAACAGGATGACGGCACTGGCGACGAGAAAGAAGGCGCCGGTGAGGGCGGCCTGAAGCGGAACTCGGCGGGGCCGCCCGTCCATCATCCGAGGTACTGGCGGAGCAGCACGACGAACGCCCGGACATCCAGGGGCTTCGTCATGTACCCATCGCAGCCGGCGGCCAGGGCCCGCTCGCGGTCGCCCGCCATCGCGTGAGCGGACAGCGCGATGACCGGGATGGCCGACGTGAGGGGATCGGCCTTGAGACGCCGCGTGGCCGTCCACCCGTCCAGGCCGGCCATCTTGAGGTCCATGAACACGAGCGCGGGCCGAAGCTCGCGAGCCCGGGCGAGCGCCTCGAAGCCGTCCCGCGCCGCGACGAGGTTGACCGCGAGCCCGCTCTCCTCCACGGCCATCTGGATCAGCTCCAGATTCGCGGGCTCGTCGTCGACCGCCAAGACGGTCCGTTCACCCATCTGAACCGAATTCCCCTGGTTCGCGAACGCCCAGTGAGTGAAAAGACTCGACAGCGCACCTTTAAGGTAGCCCTGTGAGCAGACCATGATGGTGGAAGACTCGCCGAACATGATGCAAACCGCGTGCCCGTCGACCGGGCTCGGAATCGGCACCCCGTTCAGCGGCGAAGAACACGACGCGAAGACGCCGGGCGCCCGCCGGCGCTGCCTTCCTGGAATCCTCCACAACCTGGTAGGCAGAAAAGGTCCCACGCGCGGAAGGATTTGCCCGGAGGAGGCCGCACTCGCGAGTCTCCCACGTGCCCGGCGTGAGCACATGCGCCCGCACCGTCCCATGCCAGCGCGCGCCCGAGAGCGGCCATTTTGGCCCACCGAGGCCCTCGGGTCGGCCGAAACCGGCGGGTCACTCGGCGATGCGGAACTCGACCCTCCCCTCCCCCGGCGCGTCGTCGGCCTGCGTCGCGTCGCCGGCGGAGAAGCGTTCGGGCGGGATCCCCTCGGTCTTCGCGAGGCCGTCCCGGGCCGCCGCCAGCCGCCGCGCGAGCAGTTCGGCCACGCGAGCGCCAGGCCGGGGCTCGTGCTCGACGAGCCTCGCGAGTTGCGTCTCCGCAGGCTCCGGTGGGGCCGCACCGGGGAAGCGCTCACGGAACTCGGTGCCCACCGCCGCGGCGAAGTCGGGCAAGCCCCGCTCCCGCTGGAGGCGCTGGAGGCGGGCCGTCACCTCCTGGGCCTTCACGGCCTCGATGTCCCGGGCCGTGCCCACCGGCGTCAAGACGAGGTTCACGAAGGGCGAGCGGCGGAGGAAGTCGCCGATTCCGGTCAGCGCCCGCGCCGTCTCGGGCGTGATGTCGGCGCTGCCCGGCGCGAAGGGGAGGGGCTCGACGGCCAGCGACTCGATCCGGTCACCGCCCGTGAAGACCTTGCCGATGAGCTTGAAGGGCGACGTGACCACGTTCACGACGACGTTCTTGACCGCCGTCCAGATCGCGTCGCTCCAGCTGAAGCTCGGGTCTCCGAGGGTGCCGGACACCGGGATCGATGTCCGGAACTCGCCGTTGGAATCCTTGATCAGCGCGACGATCAGACCGAGCGGCAGGCCGATACGCCGCTTCACCTCGTCCGAGCCCTTCGACGGCGTGACCTCGAGGTTCGCGACGACCACGTCGTTCTGCGCCGTGAGCCTGTCCCGTTCGATGCGGTAGTGGACTTTGAAGCCGAGCCTCCCTCGGCGGACGATCCACGAGATCAGCCTGTCGGCGTACGGATTGACGCTCGCCAGCGAGAAGTCGCGCAGCTCGCCCGAAAGATCCGCGAAGCGGTCGCCCAGCGGCGCTATTTCGCCCCCCAGGTCGAGGGCCGCGCCGCCGCCGACGACCGCCTGGGCCTGGAGGCGAGCGCGCCGGCCCGGGATGGTCGACAGTCCCTCGACGCTCACCGCCAGCCGAGAGAACGACTCCGAGTAGGCGGGCCGGGTGCCGCGGTCGAGGAACCGCGCGTAGCCGTCGTCGACGACGATGGCGGCGATCTCGACGGGGAACGGCGGTTGTCCGTCTCCCGGAAGCGGGTGATCGGAATGGGGGTTCGCCGGAGCGCCGACAACCCCGTCTGAAGACGCCGGAGCCGACGGTGCCGGCCCCTCGGCCGGGGTCGGCCGAGCGGGCGCCGACGCCCCGTCATTCGAAGTGGCGGCGGTGGCCGGGGTCGAGCGATCGGGCTCGAACAGCGTGCGCAGGTTGATGGAGCCATCTTCCTCGCGGACGACCTGGATGTCCGGGCGCGTCAATGTGAACCGCTCCGCGCGCGCGTGGGTCGGCCAGCCGAAATCGATGCCGGACAGTTCCATGCGCTCGACGCGCACGACGGGCGTCTCCTCGCCGGGTGCGCGCACCTCGAAGTGGTCGACCCAGTCTCGGCCACGGGCGGTCGCGGTCACGACTCCGCCGTCGATCTTGACGGACGACCGGTTGTCGCCGTTGAAGCGCCCCGCGAGCCGGGCCTTGAACGGCAGGTAGCCCTGGAATGGCTCGATCGACCCGCCGCGGAGCGACATGGCGAACTCGCCGGCGAATGGCAGGAGACGCACGTCCCCCTTCACCTCGAGCCGCCCGCCACCGGGCAGCGTCATCGCCGTCTCGAGCGCGACCGGCCCCGCCACGGGCCACGTGAGGTGGCGGAGGACCGCCGCGAGATCGGTCGCCGCCAGTGTCGTCGGCGTCGCGAGGGCCTGGTCAGTGAAGATCAGCGTCGCGTTGCGCAGTGCGACCTGGTCCAGGGTGACCCTCGGAGACGGCCCCACCGCCGCCGGCATGGACCCGGCAGCAGGTGGCCGCCCTGCCGCCGCCGCCCGGGGCCGGGTCAGGGCGAGAAGATCGATCGCGCCCTGCGGCTCTCTGATGGCGTGGAGCCGAAGGCCGTCGACGTCGACGCTGCCCAGGCGGACTTCACGCGTCAGCAGGTCGGCCTTGGCGAGGATGGCAGAAAGTCTGGACACCTCGACGAGAGGGCGAGAGTCCGCGCGGTGCGCCAGAGCGAGCTTGTCCACGCGCATCTCGCCCGCGACCACGCCACGCCGGAGGCCGGTCGACCCGTGCTCGAACGCGATCCGGAGGGCAACGTCGGCGGTCCCTCCCCTGGCGGCAATGCCGAGCGCGCGAGGCACATAGGCATCCACCTGGGCCAGCTCGAAGCGCGCGAGAGACGCCAGGAGAGAGCCGGACGGCGGCACGAGCCGCACCTCGTCAGCTCGGATCGACACGGAAGCCGGACGGCCGCCCGCGCCTTCCTGGCGGAGCCGCGCGAGGAGCGAGAGGCCACCCGGCGGATCCGTCGGCTCGGTCGACAGCCCATGCCCGTCGATGGCGAGATCGTCGAGACGCCAGACACGAGGCGGCGACACCGCCCCGTCCTTGACGCTGACCCTCCCGGACACGAGCGCCACGCGCTCGATCCGCACCCGGACCCCTCCTGAGTCCGGCGCTCGCCGCTCATGTGGCGCCCCCTGCAGCGAAGGCGGCGCCGGCGAGCCGGCCGCGGCCGCGGGGGCCGCCGGGAGACGGATCCTGCCGGCCGCGTCGCGTTCGAGGCGAAGCTCGAACCCGTGCGCCTCGACGCTCCGGATCGTCACGACGCGCCGCAGCAGATCGGCCTCCCCGATCCGGACGCGGAGGTGGGCGAGCGTCGCGAACGGCTTGGTGTCTCCGCCGGAAACCAGATCGACTCCGTCCACCGTGGCTTCTCCGGACAGCACGCCACGCCGGAGGGCCTGGTTTCCACGCTCGACGCTCACGCCGAGCGCGAGACTGAGGGTGCCGGCCGCCGGTGCCGCGGGAAGAGCTGGTGGCAGATAGGGCGCGAGCTTCGCGAGGGCCAAGCGGTCGACCGAGACCTGCGCCACGACCGCACCCGGCTCGAGCCGGACGGACGAGGCCTTCAGGCCGACAGCCGCCCCGTTGAGGCGGGCGTCGAGCTCCAGCCAGCCGGGCGGCGCCGACCCGCGCGTCGAGAGGCCGGCGGCGCGGACGGTCAGGCCGTCGATCCGCCACTCGCCGGCCGGCGGCGTCACCAGGTCGCGCACGATGATCGTGCCATGCGTGACCCGGAGACCGTCGAGCGACACGACCCACCGAGACGGGCGCGCGGGATCGGTCGGCGGGATCAGCGCGAGGAGATCGGCGAAGTCGAACTCGGCCGGACCGGTGCGGGTCGCTCTGATCGTCGGCGCCGTCAGCGCCAGGTCGAACAGCCGGATGTGACGCCGCAGGAGCGCCGCCGGCGCGAACCGCACCTCGACGCCATCGAAGCCCAGAGCCGTCGCGGTCGAGCCGCGCTGCCCCAGCCGGAATCGCTTCAGCGCGACTCGGCCCGCGAAGAGGTTGAGGTCGACGTCCTCGATCGAGACCGAGCGCCCCGTGATCCGCGCGAGCTGGGTCACCGCGACGCGCCGCACGATTTCTGGGAGCGCCGTCAGGACGATGGCGGCAACCATCAACGGCGCGAGGAGGGCGAGAAGCCAGGAGAGCGGGAGGCGGCGGCGAACGCGGCTCATGCGGCGGCTCGGATCGTCCTCGGCCCGCTCCCTCCGGACCCCAGGGATCTCGGCGCTCCTGCTGGCGGGGACCGATGAGGAAAGCGGGGCATCAGCCGCCGCGGGTGTGCATCTCCAGGTGCGGGTCCTTTTTCAGGTCGCTGATCTGGACCAGCGGTGTCCGGTGGCGGTTCGCGAGACGTTCCTCGGCGCCGCGGTCCGTCCGTGCCTGCCAGCGCCCGGTGACGAGTGCCGTGAGCTCCTTCACGGATGCGCCGCTCCGGAGTGGGCCGCGCAGGTCGATCCCCTTGAGCGCGTAGAGGCAGAGGTACCACATGCCGTCCGCGGTCAGGCGGCTGCGGTCGCAGCTCCGGCAGAACGGGGCGGTCGTGGACGAGATGATCCCGAACACGGTTCCGTCGGGCAGCCGGTATCGGTCCGCCGGCGCCGAGGTCGCCTCCGCCACGGGCTCGATCTGGCCATAGCGGCGCTCCAGCACGGCCAGCATCTCGGCGCGCGACACGACGGCGTCCTTCGACCAGCGCGTGGCCCCCCCGACGTCCATGTACTCGATGAATCGCACCTCGGCGGGAATCGGCTTGCAGAACTCGACCAGGTCCGCCAGCTCGTCGTCGTTGACCCCGCGCATGACCACGCTGTCGACCTTGGTGTCGCTGAAGCCGGCCCGGGGCACCGCGAGGAGCCCGTCGATGACCTCGCCGTGCGTCGTCCGCCGCGTCAGCGTCGTGAAGCGCTCCGGACGCAGCGTGTCGAGGCTCACCGTGATCCGGCGCAGGCCGGCCGCCTTGAGCGCCGGGGCGTGCTCTGCCAGGAGCACGCCGTTGGTCGTCATCGCGATGTCCCGGATCGCCGGCTTGGCGGCGACGAGACGGATCAGGGCGGGCAGGTTCTTGCGGAGCAGCGGCTCACCGCCCGTGAGCCGCAGCTTGTCGACCCCCAGGTCCGCGAAGATGTCGACGAGCTGGCTGATCTCCTCGAACTCGAGGATGTCCGACCGCGAGAGCCAGACGTACTCCTCCTCCGGCATGCAGTACTGGCAGCGGAGGTTGCACCGGTCGGTGACCGAGATGCGAAGGTTCCGGAGCGGGCGGTCGTAGGTGTCGGAGAGCGTCATCAGATCTCGACGTAGACCTCGTCGTCGTCGACGGTGACCGGGTAGCACGCGACCTTCATGGCTGGATTGTTCACGCCGGCGCCCGTCCTGATGTCCCAGCGCCAGCCGTGCCAGGGGCACGTGAGGATGGTCCCCTGAAGCTCCCCCTCTCCGAGGGGCCCGCCGCGATGCAGGCAGGTGTTGTCGACCGCGTACAGCGTGCCTCCGGCATTGACCAGCGCGACCGGCCGGCCCGCGTCCACGACCCGCGCCTCGCCGGGGGGCACGTCGGCGGCGTTGGCCACCCGGACCTTCGTTCCCATGGCTCGGGTCCCGTCAGCCGAGCGCCGCGAGGATCTCTTCGAGCGGGCGGCGCGCGCAGGTGTGCTGGGGGGTGTCGCGCACGGTGTAGCGGCTGGCGTCGGTCTCGCGGAGCCGCATCAGCAGCGTCACGAACTCCTTCGGATCGTTCCCCTCGAAGGCGACGACGAAGTCCTGGTCATCGAGGCCGAACGAGTAGGCCGTGTTGATCCGGATGGCGGGGAACCGGTGGCCCATCCGGATGTGCTCGGCCATCATCCGCCGGCGCTCCTCCATCGGCAGCACGTACCACTCGCGCGTCTTGACGAACGGGTAGACGAACAGGTACTTCGACTCGCCCGGCTGCATCGTGACCTCGACCTCGTCCTCCGTGTGCGCCTTCACGTACTGGGACTCGCGGGTCACGGCCAGGTAGCTATACGTGTTCTCCAGGTAGGGGGCCATCCCCGTGGTGCGGAGCGCTTCCATCAGCGACTGGATGGTGTCGAGTTCCTTCGCGATCACCCAGAGGAGGAGGTCCGTGTCGCGCCGGAGACCGATCGTCGAGTAGGCGCGGAGCGTCAGACGCTCCTTGAAGTCGTCGACCGCGGCCAGGTACTCCGCGATCGCCTTGCCGCGGTCGGCCTTGGGCTGAGAGGCCCAGGCCGGCGTCGCCTTGAACAGCGTGTAGAGCATGCACAGTCCGGGAGGGGTCTGCTCGGCCATGGTGCTACGCCTCCTGGAGGACCTCGGGTGTCACCGCGCGGTTCCATTCACGGATCAAGCCCGCTTTCTTGACGCCGACCTCGAAATGATCCCACGGCATGCGCTCGTCGAGCGATCGCTCCCGCGTCGTGTAGAAGTCGGGATCGCCCGGCCACTCCCGGAGCGCGCGCCGCCAGTCGCCGTCGGACCGGGCGGCGAGCTCGAGGAAGTCGGCAACCCGCCGGTCGCCCCGGGCGAGGAACGCCTGGAGCGCCGCCTCGCGGGGATTCTCGTGCAGCACCCGGACGTTCGACAGGCGGCGGACCCCGTCCTTGACGAGCGAGAGCTTCTGCTGGAGCGAGTCCACGCCGTCGAACGGCGCCCACTGGAACGGCGTCCAGGGCTTGGGGACGAACGAGGAGATCGACAGGGTGAGCCGCCCGAACGGCTTCCCCTCGGGATCGAGGACACGGAGGCGGTCGAGGAGACGGGCCGCAAGGTCGCCGATCGCCGCCACGTCCTCGCGGGTCTCCGTCGGCAGCCCGATCATGAAGTAGCACTTGAGGTTCGGGATGCCGTATCGCCGTACGAGATGGCAGGCGGTGTAGAGCTGCTCGTCGCTGATGGCCTTGCGGATCACGCGCCGGAGCCGCTCCGTGCCCGCCTCGGGCGCGATCGTGAGCGTCCGGTGGCCCCCCCGCCGGAGGGCCGCCACCAGGTCCTCGGTGAGGCTGTCCGCGCGCAGCGACGAGATCGAGACCTCGACGCCGTACTCCTCCAGCACCTTCATCAAGTCGCCGATCCAGGGATAGTCGGAGACGCAGGCGCCGACGAGCCCGACCCGCTTGGACTCCTTCGCGATCTTCGCGATGGACTCCCGCAGCGACTCGACGCTCCGGTGGCGGACCGGCCGGTAGATCTCGCCCTCGAGGCAGAACCGGCAGCCACGGCCGCATCCCTTGCCGACCTCGAGCAGGGCCATGTGGCCGTACTCGGCGTTGGGCGTCCTCACGGTGGAGATCGTCTCGAACGCGTTGACGTTCCGGAGCCGGCGCTTGACGACGACCTCCGGCGCGCCGGGCTCGGGCACCACGCTGGCGATGGTGCCCTCCGGCGCATACTGCACGTCGTAGCGGCCGGGCACGTAGACTCCGGGGAGCGTCGTCAGCCGTTCCAGCAGGGCCTCGCGCTCGGTGCCGACCTCCCGGTACTGAGCGACGATCTCGCGAACCAGCTCCTCGCCCTCCCCGACGACGACGAAATCCATGAAGGGCGCGACCGGCTCCGGGTTCGAGAACGCGCAGACGCCCCCCATGAGGATCAACGGGTGATGCGGCTGCCGGTCCGCCGGGCGAAGCGGGATCCCGGCCATCTGGAGCAGCCGGAGCATGTTGATAAAATCGCCCTCGTAGGTGACGGAGAAGCCGACCAGGTGGAAATCCGTGAGCGGACGGCGTGACTCCAGGGACAGCGGCGGCGTGCCGGTACGGCGGTGCTCGTCGATGTCCGCCGGATCGGGGAAGAAGACGCGCTCGCAGACGACGTCCGGGACCTGGTTGAGATGCCAGTAGATGGTCTGGAACCCAAGATTGGACATGCCCACCGTGTAGGTGTTCGGGTAGACCAGGGCGAAGCGGAGCCGCCCCCCCCAGTCCTTGCGGATCGTGCCCTGCTCCTGCGCGAGGAGTGTCTGGGCCTTCTTTTTCAGGGCGGTGGACATATGCGTCGGAGTGTACCACATGGACGGCGGCGCCCCGCCCGGGCCGAGGCTTCGGATAGGCTTCGGAGGGCCTGTGACCCGCCGGGGCGGCATGCCCGATGCTTGCAGCGCGCCCACACGCCCCACCCCCCACGAGCCCGAACGCCGGC
>CAZWXA010000157.1:0-3041 GCA_964637755.1 uncultured bacterium
GCCGTTCCGGGGCTACCGCTACGCCGCCGCGCAGGTGGGCGACCTGTCGTCCGTGGTGGCCCCGCCGTACGACCAGATCAACCCCGAGACCCAGGCCCTGCTCTACGAGATGTCACCCTGGAACATCGTGCGGGTCACGCTCTGCCGGGACGGCTACGCCGCTGCCCGCGCGACGCTCGACCGGTGGCTCGCCTCCGGTGTCTTCGAGCGGGAGGCGGAGCCGGCGATCTACCCGTATCACCAGCTCTACCAGGTGGGCGGCGCGCCGGTGACGCGGCGGGGGTTCGTCGCCCTCGGCGAGCTGACGGACTACTCGCAGAAGGTCGTCCTCCCGCACGAGCGCACCCACGCGGGCCCGAAGGAGGACCGGCTGCGCCTCCTCGAAGCGACGGAGGCCGACATCGGCCTCATCTTCATGCTGGCAGACGATCCGGACGGCGCGATCGGCCGCGCGACCGAGCCCGCGGGCACCCCGCTCGTCGAGGCGCGAGATCTCCGGGGCGAGACGCACCGCCTGTGGCGGATCAGCGATCCAGGCGTCATCGGACGCGTGCAGGCTCTCATGGCCGATCGAAGCGTGATCATCGCGGACGGGCACCACCGGTACGAGACCGCCCTGGAGTACGGCCGGAGGCGTCCGGACGCGCGCGACAAGCTGATGGCGTTCTTCGCCCTCGACGCGCCAGGCCTGACGATCCTCGCGAACCACCGCCTGGTCCACGGCGTCGGCGGGTTCGCCCTCGACCGGCTCCTCGAGCGCGCGGCGCGGTGGTTCGAGGTGACGCCGCTGCCGTCGCCGATCCGGCCGATCCCGGGCGCGATCGTCGTCGTGGCGGGCGGCAGCGCCGACGGCGCCCTGCTGGCGCTGCGGCCGGAGGCGCTCCCGCAGATCCCGTGGCCGGCGGGCACCTCCGAGGCCTGGCGCGGTCTCGCGGTCTCGGTCCTGCACGAGGGGCTGCTCAGGCCGTTCCTCGACATCACGGACGAGAAGCTCGACCGGAGGACCCACGTGGACTACACGGCGGACGCCGAGGAAGCGGTGGTGCTCGTCAGGAAGGGCGCCTACCAGGCGGGCTTCCTGATCCCGCCGACCACCCCCGCGGAGCTGCGCGCCGTCGTCGCGGGCGGCGAGGTCCTGCCCCAGAAGTCGACGCACTTCTACCCGAAGCTCCTCGACGGGCTCGTCTTCTCCCGGCCCGGCGAGCACGGGTCCGATGAACGCTTGACGTCCGGGCCAGAGGGAACGTCACGGTGAGACCGCGGCGGGCCGTCCGGCCGAGGGGTCGCGTCCGTGTGAGACCGACGGCGGCAGCCATCGCGCTCGCCCTCGCGGTGCTCTCTCTCGGACCGCGCGATCTCGGCGCCCAGCACTTCGGCATCACGGGCGAGGTGCAGGGGGAGGTCAAGATCTGGCGCGTCGGGATCCTCCGCGTTGGATTCGATCGCGCTCCGGCTTCCCTCGATGGCCTGCGCGAGGGGCTCAAGCTGTGGGGGCTCGAGGAGGGAAAGAACATCGTCCTGGACTGGCGGAGCGTGGCCGACGAGGAGGCCGCCCGCGCGACGGCCGAGGAGTTCGTCAAGGGCGGCGTCGACGCCATCGTCGCCGTCGAGAACCCGGCGGTGCGCGCGGCCAAAGCCGCGACGCCGACGATACCGATCCTCCTCATGCACGCGACCGACCCCGTCGCCAACGGCTTCGTGAGGAACAAGGTGCATCCGGAGGGGAACGTCACGGGCTACGCCGGTCCGGAGTGGGAAACGCCCGGGAGGCAGCTTGCCGTCTTCAAGGAGATCGTGCCGAAGCTCCGGAGAGTCCTCGTCCTGACGGATCCCGCCGATCCCGAGGCACCGGCTCGCGTCGAGGCGGCGCGGACGGCGGCCGGCGCGCTGAAGCTCCAGATCGTGGAGAGGGCCGTCAAGGACCTGGCGGATGTCGAGCGCGCGTTCGTCCAGGTGAAGCCGGGCAACACGGACGGCGCGTACGTCGTGTCGCCGAACCTCAGGCCGGCGCTCGAGCCCCTGATTCTCCGCGTCGCGGCTCAGCGGCGCGTCCCGCTGGCCGCGGCGCGCAAGGAGGGGGTCGCCCAGGGCGCGCTGTTCTTCTTCGGGCCTGACGCCCGCGGGGTGGGCCGAGCGGTGGCCCGGTACCTCGACCGGGTGCTCCGGCGCGGCGTCTCGGTCTGGGACATGGGCATCGAGTTCTCTCAGTCCGAGCTGGTGGTCAATCTCAGGACGGCCAAGACGCTCGGACTCACCGTGCCGCCCCTGCTTCTCAAGGGGCCAAGCCAGGTGATCCGGTGAGAACGCGTTCCCGGGCCGCTCTGCGTATGCGTGTCCCCGCGCGGTTCTCGAGCCCGCGTGGTCCCGGCCCGCCGGCGCGATCGCGAGAGGAATCCGGGGCGAGGCGACGTGTGCTTTGAATGCCGGCGGCCCTGTGGGGGGCGCGTGAGGACGGAGCGATGAAGATCCGGAAGCTGGTGACGGTGGTGGAGGAGATCCTGAGCGACGGCGGGCGCGAAGTCGCGAAGCCGCTGAAGAAGGTCGCGGTCGTCGCGGTGATCGAGAACCCCTTTGCCGGCCGCTACGTGGAGGACCTCACGGAGCTCGTCGACGCCGGGGAGCAGCTCGGCGCGCTCCTCGCGAAGAAGGCGACGGAGGCCCTCGGCGCGCCGGCCGAATCGTTCGGCAAGGCCGCGATCGTCGGCGAGGGGGGCGAGTACGAGCACGCTGCGGCCCTCCTCCACCCCAAGCTTGGCGCGCCGCTGCGCGCGGCCATCGGCGGCGGCAAGGCGATCATCCCGTCGGCGAAGAAGCTCGGCGGGCCGGGGACCACGATCGACGTGCCGCTCCACTTCAAGGACGCGATGTTCGTGCGCTCGCACTACGACGCGATGGAGGTGCGCCTCTCCGACGCGCCCCGGGCCAACGAGATCCTGCTGGCCGTCGCGCTGACGAACGGTGGCCGCCCCCACCCGCGGATCGGCGGCCTCACGACCGGCGAGGCGAAGAAGGAGGACGGGCTCAGGTGAGCTGGCGGCGCC
>CAZWXA010000157.1:3141-8578 GCA_964637755.1 uncultured bacterium
TCGCTAAACTGCCGTCCGGCCGCCGTTCTCGGTCTGGTCGCCCCGTGGTATGTTGCTTGCTCGTCTTCCACGCGAGCGACGAGTGGCGGCACGCCGTGAGTCGTGGAAACCGCGGCGGCGCCGCGGCGACCCGGTCCCGGCGAACCGCGCAACGAGGGAGGAAGGAGGGAGCATGCGTCGGCGGGAACTCCCCGTCACGATCGAGACGGGCTTGGTCCACATCGGAGAGCGGTTCGGCGTCACCTTTCAGCGCACGCTGCGGATCCCCGACGATGGTCGCGATTACCCGCTGCCGCCCGGGCTCGGCGTGTTTCCCGTCTTCGCGGCGGCCCAGTATGTCGAGCGACTCCCGCCCGCGCTCCGCGACCCCGGGGCGGTCTTCATCCCGATGTACCAGCGCGAGGCGCTGTGGCTGGGGTTCGACGCGCCCCCGTGGAAGCCCAGCGCGGTCACGGTCGCCGTGGGACGCATCAACGCCGTCTCCGGCGAGCCCTGGCATCCGACGCTGCACGCCGACCCCCAGGATTACCTCGTGTGCCCGCCGCAGCCGTGGCTCGACGGGATCAATGCGGGCGAGGGTGTCGTTCGCCAGTTCGTGGCGATGCCGCTCGGGGCGGGCTACACGATCGAGGCCGCGCTGACCGGCGTCGAGGAGGTCGGCGGCATCCAGATCAGTGTGTACGAGCCTCGGCCCGGCCGGTTCCCCGAGCAGGCACCGCCCGTGGAGACGCGAGGGCCCACGAGGTTTGCGGCGCGCGCGCCGGTGCAGACGATGGGCCTCGGGGCCGGAGGACGGATGAGGCAGAAGATCTACCCCGACCCGCATGGCATCGACACGTGGGAGCCGGAACGCGGAGGACACGTCACCGTCCACATCGTCAACAGCGCGCAGTTCCGTGAGCTCACGGGCCTCGCGCCTCCATCGACGCCCGTGTCGGCCCGGACCTACACGGAGCACGGCCTGCCGTGGTTCGACCTCTACGACGAGGCCGAGCCGCACGTGGCGGCGCCCGACCGGCTGCGGGACGTCACCACCATCGCGGATCGTGACCGGTCGCGCGGTGTGCATGCGGACGACCAGCCGGTGGACGTGCCGGACACGCAGATCAAGAAGCTCGATCACCGAGAAGGAGGCTGACCATGGCGACCCGAGTGTGCTTCGACCGGATCCTTCCCCGCGACCTCCGGCGGCTCGACCCCGCGCTCGAGCCGGCGGCAGCGGCAGCGTCCCCGGCGGTACGGGCGGCGCTCCTCGTCCGCAAGCGCTGGCCGAACGGCTCCACGCTGCGCGTGAAGTTCATGGAGGGCACGGCGGCGCAGCAGACCATGGTCAAGCAGTTCGCTCCCGGGTGGAGCCGGTTCGCCAACCTCACGCTCGCCTTCGGTTCCGAGCCCGACGCCGACGTCCGCATCGCCTTCCAGCCGAACGATGGTGCCTGGTCCTACATCGGCACCGACTGCCGTGACATTCCGCGCGACCAGCCCACGATGAACCTCGGCTGGCAGGAGGAGGGGGTGATCCTGCACGAGTTCGGGCACGCCCTCGGCCTCATCCACGAGCACCAGAACCCGCAGGGCGGGATCAAGTGGAACCGGGCCGCCGTCATCCGCGATCTGAGCGGTTCGCCGAACTTCTGGGACCTCCAGACGATCGAGCACAACATGTTCGAGAAGTACTCGGTCACCCAGATCAACGGCACCACGCTGGACCCGCGCTCGATCATGATGTACAGCTTCCCGGCGGAGTGGACCCTCGACGGCTTCGCGACCGGCGAGAACACGGTGCTGTCCGCGGTGGACCGGGAGTTCATCGGGAGCCCCCCCGCCTACCCGAAGCCGACCGGACCGGCCATCGGCCCGGCCGTCCTCGCCGTCAACGGGCCGGAGACGAAGGCCAGCATCGGCAAGTCGGGAGAGGAAGACCTGTTCCGCTTCACCGCGACCGAGCCCGGCCGCTACGTGGTCGAGACGACCGGCAAGACCGACGTGGTCGTGACTCTCTACGGCCCCGGCAGCCAGACGGCGCTCATCGCGCAGGACGACGACAGCGGCGCCGGTCTGAACGCGCGGATCGTCGAGATGCTCGGCCCCGGCGAGTACTTCGTCCAGGTGCGCCACTTCAACCGCCACGGCGGCAAGGGCGCCTACGGCGTGAAAGTCACCCACTGACGCCTCCCGCGGGCGGTCCGGCGCAGAGCCGTCGCGCTGGATCGCCCGCACCCTGGTGCTAGAATCGGGCCCGCAGCCCGTCGCGGACCACGCCCGGTAGCTCCCCGCTCGAGGAAGGAGAGAAGGACCATGGCGTGCACCCCCGCTGACCGCATTCCCGCCGCGCATCCGCTGGACCCCCTCACTGCCGACGAGATCAGCGGCGCGTGGGAGATCCTCCGCACGCAGCGGACGCCGAGCCCGCGGACCCGCGTCGTTTCCATCGCCCTTCACGAGCCGGCCAAGGAGGCTGTGCTCGGTCACCGGCCAGGCGACGCCGTGGAACGGGCCGCGTTCGTCGTGCTCATGGACAGCGGGGCAGGCAGGACCTATGAGGCGGTCGTCTCGCTGTCCCGGAAGCAGGTGGTCTCCTGGGAGCACATCCCTGGCGTCCAGCCCGCCATCGTCTTCGACGAGTTCCTCGAGTGCGAGGCGGCCGTGCGCGCCGATCCGGCCTGGCAGGAGGCCATGCGCGCGCGTGGAGTGACCGACTTCAGCCTGGCCATGGTGGATCCGTGGTCAGCCGGCCACTTCGGGTTGGCGGACGAGGACGGGCGGCGCCTCTCCCGCGCGCTGACCTGGGTCCGGCGGAGCCCGGACGACAACGGCTACGCGCGGCCCGTGGCCAACCTGATCGCGGTCGTGGACCTGAGCGAGATGAAGGTGCTCCGGGTGGAGGACGGGGGCGTTGTGCCGTTCCCCCCGGAGGACGCCAACTACTCCCCCGAGGTGGCGGGGACGCGGCCGGACCTGGCGCCGATCGAGATCCGCCAGCCGGAGGGACCGAGCTTCGAGCTCCGCGGGCACGAGCTCTCCTGGCAGAAGTGGACGATGCGCCTCGGGTTCACGCCCCGGGAAGGCCTCGTCCTCCACACGGTGACGTACCGGGACCAGGGGCGCGCGCGGCCGATCCTTTACCGGGCCTCCGTCGCGGACATGGTGGTGCCCTACGGCGACCCGCGGCCCACCTACTTCCATCGCAACGCCTTCGACGTCGGCGAGTACGGTATCGGCACGCTGGCCAATTCGCTCGAGAACGGCTGCGACTGCCTCGGGGAGATCCGGTACCTGGACGCCGTCGTCAACGACAGCCGGGGCGACGCCCTGACGCTGCGCAACGCCATCTGCCTGCACGAGGAGGACTCCGGCATCCTCTGGAAGCACGTGGACTGGCGGACGGGGTACACCGAGGTGCGGCGCTCGCGCCGCCTCGTCGTGTCGTTTATCGCGACGGTGGGGAACTACGAGTACGGCTTCTACTGGTACTTCTACCAGGACGGGACCATCCAGCTCGAGGTGAAGCTGACCGGCGTCATCTCCAACGGCGCCGTCCTGCCCGGCGAGAGGCCACGGTGGGGGAACCTGGTGGCGCCCCAGGTGTACGGTCCCATCCACCAGCACTTCTTCAACGTGCGGCTGGACATGATGGTGGACGGGCTCGACAACTCCGTCTACGAGGTGAACACGGTCGCCGATCCCCCGGGCCCGGAGAACCCGCACGACAACGCCTTCCACACCGAGGACACTCTCCTGCGCTCGGAGGCCCACGCGCAGCGGATCATCGACCCGCTGGCCGGCCGGTTCTGGAAGGTCGTCAACCCGTCGGCCCGGAACCGCCTCGGCGAGCCGGTCGGCTACAAGCTCGTGCCCGGCGAGAACGTCCTGCCCTTCGCGGGGCCCGGCGCGTCCGTGACCCGGCGGGCGGGCTTCATGACGCGGCACCTGTGGGTGACGCGCTACGACGCGCGCGAGCGATATGCCGCCGGCGACTATCCGAACCAGCACCCGGGGGGCGCCGGGCTGCCCAGCTACGTCCTGGACGACGCGCCGCTCACGGACACGGACGTGGTGGTCTGGTACACGTTCGGCGCCCATCACGTGGTGCGGCCGGAGGACTGGCCCGTGATGCCGGTCGCCTGTATCGGCTTCATGCTCAAGCCCGTCGGCTTCTTCGACCGCAACCCCGCGCTGGACGTGCCGCGGCCGGTCCCGCACGCGTCGTGCGGCCCCGGCGGCTCGAGCTGCCACGCCGGCTGAGCGGAGACGGGAGCGATCAGCGGAGGTTGTAGAGCCTGGCCACGTTCTCGCAGGTGATCTTCCGGCGCACGCGCTCCGGCAGCGTCCCGAGGTTGGCCTCGAGGTGGCGGCGCGACTCGGGCCAGACGCAGTCGGGGTGCGGGTAGTCGGCCCCCCAGATGATATTGTCCTCACCGACCAGGGGGATGATCGGCTCGAGATGCTGATCCTGCTGGTAGGTGGTATACCCCTGGCGCCGGAAGTAATCGCTGGGCTTCATGGAGAAGCCGAGGGCCCGGGCCCGGTCCTCGTATTCCGTGTCCAGGCGATCGAGGACGTAGGGGATCCAGGTGACGCCCGACTCGCCAAGGACGAACCTGAAGTCCGGGTACTTCTCGCAGGCGCCCGAGGCGAGCAGGGACACCAGGACTTCCATCCCGTCCAGCTGGAACAGGGCCGAGCGGACGAGCCGCCACTCGATCGCGTACTCCTGCTCCATCTGCGGCGTGTCCGGGGCCCGCAACCCCTTGAAACCGGTGGAGTGGAAGGAGATCGGGAACCGACACTCCGCTGCCGCCTCCCAGAGCGGATACCAGTCGCGATGGTAGAGGGGCACGCTCAGGCGCTTGAAGGCCAGATCTCCGCCGCGGAGCCCCATCGTGGCGCAGCGGCGTACTTCGGCCGCGGCCTCGAGCGGATCGTTGTTCGGGATGATGGCGAGCGGGAAGATCCGGTCGGGGTCGGCCCGCTTCGCGAAGTCCGCGGCCCAGTCGTTGTAGACCTTGTTCGCCCAGGCTCGCTGCTCCCCGTTCCCGATGAGGTCGTTGATCATCAGGCACCCGTAGACGATCTCCGCATCGAGACCGTCTCGATCCAGGTCCGCGAGCCGGAGCTCGGGGGTGGTCGGCCGCGGCTGCGCGCCCCGGCGGTTGTCCCATTCGAAGCCAGATGCCTTCATCTCGTCGATGTGGCCGAAGACCCCCTTCTGGTATCGGAGGAACCCCGGCCCCACACCGTTCCACATGCCCTTGTCCTGGGCGTCGACGAACCAGTGGAGGCCGTCCTCCAGCTCTTCCACGCGGGGAACGAGAAGCTTCCACCGGGCTGGAGCCTGCGACGCCCACAGATCGGGCGGACAGTAGGTCAGGTCGATGTGGTTGTCGCCAGAGATGAGCCTGTCGGGCATGGCGCGCTCCTTTGTGGTCGAGGGCCT
>CAZWXA010000158.1:0-8519 GCA_964637755.1 uncultured bacterium
CTCCCGCTCCTCGATCAGTATGCGAAGCTGATCCGGTGACACGCGGGGACGCCCTGCTGCCCGAGCGCCCCTGAGGGGCTCGCGGGGCTCCGGGAGGCGGGAGTCCGGTCCCCGGTCCGCCGGCGCAGGCGAGGCGGATCGCGGAGCGAAAGAATTCGAGCGGGTCGCCGGTCGGCGAGTGAGTTCTGGAGCGGCAGTGACCGCGAGAGCGGCGCAAGGAGGCGTCACGATGGTTCGAGTCGTCCTGGCAATCATCATCTCGATCGGGCTCGGGGCGTCGGCGGCGAGCGCCGACCGGGACGCCTGGATGAATCCGCCCGCCGCGGCGCCCCAGGGGTCCCCGGAGTCGAAGTTCAACGACGGCCTCGCCCTCGCCGAGAAGAAGGACTGGCGGGCCGCCGAGGCCGCGTTCCGCGAAGCCGTTCGACTCAAGGCCGCGTTCCCGGAAGCCTGGAACGGCCTCGGCCACGCGCTCCGCAACCAGAAGCGCTTCGAGGAGTCCATCCGGAGCTACGAGGAGGCCCTGCGCCTCCGCCCCGCCTACCCCCAGGCGCTGGAGTACCTCGGCGAGGCGTACATCCAGATGGGCAGGCTCGATGAGGCGAAGAAGCTGGTCGAGCGTCTCCGGCCGCTGGACGCGGACGAGGCGGACGAGCTCGAGGGCGCCATCCAGAAGGCCGCCCACAAGTAGGGGCGCCCGCCTGCGGGCGCCCGGCGCCGCAAGGCGATGACGGTGAGCGCCGAGCTGCGCGTCGGGATCTGTTCCTGGGCCGACGCCGCGCTGATCGAGAGCGGGGCGTTCTACCCGAAGCGGTCGATGTCGGCCGAGGCGCGCCTGCGCTTCTACGCGCGCGTCTTCGACACGGTCGAGATCAACTCCTCGTACTACGCGATCCCGGCGGCCCGCAACGCGGTGCGCTGGGTCGAGCGCACCCCTCCCGGCTTTCTCTTCAACATCAAGGCGTACTCGCTCATGACCGGCCATCACCCGAAGTTCGAGTCGCTGCCGGCGGAGCTCACGCTGCTCCTGCCGGAGAGCCCGCGGCGCACTCACCGCGGCGAGGTCCACCGGACCGCGTTCCCGAAGGAGGCGCTCGACGAGTGCTTCCGGCTCTTCCGCGGCGCGATCGCGCCGCTCGCGGACTCAGGCAAGCTCGGCTACGTGCTCTTCCAGCTGGCGCCGTGGGTCCGCTTCAGCAGCAAGGGCCTCGACTACCTCGCCTCGCTCCCGGACCGCCTGGCGGGCCTCACCATCGCCGTCGAGTTCCGCGACCGCTCCTGGTTTCCCGAGCACTCCGAGGAGGCGCTCCGGACGCTCCGCCGGGCGGGGCTCGTCCACGTCGTGGTCGACGGCCCGGCGGCGCCCGGCGCCGTGCCCCGGGTCTCGACGACGACGGCCTCGACCGCGGTGCTCCGGCTCCATGGCCGAAACGCCGAGGGGTGGCTCTCCCAGCGCCGGGGCGAGGAGCCGAGCGTGCGCGAGAAGTACGACTACCTCTACGGCGAGGACGAGCTGCGCGGGCTCCTCCCGGAGGTCGAGCAGCTCGCCGCCGAGACCGAGCGGGTCTTCGTCTCCTTCAACAACAACAACCGCGACTATCCCGTCCGGAACGCGCTGGCGATGCGCCGGCTGCTCGGCGCGCCCGCGCCCGAATCCTTGCCAGGCAGCCGCCCGTCCTGAGAAGATGAGCGCATGAGCCCCCTCCCGCCGATCCCGCGCATCGACCTGGCCCACGCCCCGACGCCCCTCCTCCGGCTCGAGCGCCTGTCCGGAGAGATCGGCGTCGAGCTGTGGGTCAAGCGCGACGATTTGACGGGGCTCCTCGAGAGCGGCAACAAGGTGCGCAAGCTCGAGTTCCTGATCGGCGAGGCGCTCGCCCAGAACGCCGACACGCTGATCACCTGCGGCACCCTGCAGTCCAACTGCTGCCGCACGGTCGCCGCGGTGAGCGCGCGGCTCGGGCTCCGCGCGATCCTGGCCCTCAAGGGCGCTAGGCCCGAGGTCTACGACGGCAACCTCCTGCTCGACCGGATGCTGGGCGCGGAGCTCCACTACTGCACCGAGGAGGAGTGGGCCAAGATCGACGACGTCCTCGCCGGCCTCGAGGCGGGCGTGCGCGCTCGCGGCGGGCGTCCCTACGTCATACCCGAGAGCGGTGCGACGGTGGTCGGGGCGCTCGGGTACGTGTCCTGCGCCCAGGAGATCTTCGAGCAGACGCGGCACGGCGCGCCCGACTTCGACAGCATCGTCATCACGGCCTTCAGCGGGGGCAGCCAGGCCGGCCTCCTGATGGGCAAGCAGCTCACCGGCCTCCGCGCGGAGATCGTGAGCGTCGCCGTCGCCTGGCAGGCGGCGGAGGTTCGACAGTACGTCGGCAGCATCGTGGAACAGGCTGCGCGGCGCTATGGCTTCCGGGTCGCTCTGCCGCGCGAGATCCGCGTGATCGACGGGTACCAGGGGGAGGGCCGGAGCCGGATCGAGGTGGACACGCTCGCGACCGTCGTGGACCTCGCGCGCAAGGAGGGCGTCGTCCTCGACCCGGTCTACACGGCGAAGGCCTTCCGGGGGCTCCTCGCCGAGCTCCGGCGAGACCCGCGCCAGTTCGGCAAGCGCGTCTGCTTCATCCACACCGGCGGGATCTTCAGTCTCTTCCCGTTCCGTGCGTCGCTCAGCCGGCTCCTCGACGGGGAGTCCCTGATACAATCGCAGCCTCATGCCTGAGATGCAGCTCCGGGGCGGGGCCCTCGACGGCCTCCCCATCCATTACCTCGTCGAAGGCCGCGGCCCGGCCCTGCTCTTCGTGCACGGTCTGGGCGGCTTCGCCGAATCGTGGCGTCACAACATCGGGTACCTGGCCCGCCAGGCGACCGTGTACGCGCTCGACCTGCCCGGCTTCGGGCAGTCCGGCAAGCCCCGGGCGGCCTACGGGCTTCCGTTCTTCACCCAGGCGATCCGGGCGTTCGTCAACGAGATGGGGCTCGGACGCCTGACACTCGTGGGGCACTCGCTCGGCGGCGCCATGGCCCTCGCCTACGCGATCGCCCATCCCGCCGATGTGGAACGCGTGGCGCTGGTCGGCGCCGTGGCCCCCGGGTTCGGGTACCGCATGTCCTGGATCTACCGGCTGCTGGCCGTGCCCGGGATCGGGGACGTGCTCTCCGTGTGTACGCCGGCGACGGTGTACAGGACGGTGATCGCCCGCTGCTTCGCGGAGCCGGTCCCCGGGGAGGTGGCGTTCCTGGTCGGGTGGTCGTACGCCGCGCGCACGAGCCCGGAGGGGCGCGGCGCGTACCTCGGGACGCTGCGAGGCGTGCGCGCGGACTTCGCCGACCACGCCGAGCAGTACCGGACGGCGGTCCGCCAGCTCGACGTGCCGGTGCTCGCGATTCATGGCCGTCAGGATCCCGTGGTGCCGCCCGCCCACTGCGCGGAGGTCGTGGAGAACTGCCGCCGCGGTGCCGTTCGCTGGCTGAACCGGTGCGGCCACTTCCCGCAGATCGAGCACGCCCCCGCCGTGAACGCGTGGCTCGCCGAGTTCCTCGTGGGCCGCACGGCTCCGCGCTGACGCGGGGCGGACGCGTGTTCTCCGGAGTCATCCGCGATCCCGGGTTCTCGCCCCCGTCCTCCGGGGAGAGCGTCTGGCCGGGCGCGAGGGCGGGAGGCCTGTCGCCCCGGTCATCGCGCCACGGGCACGGCGTGCACGCGGGCGCCCGCGCCGCGGAGGACTGGAAGGAGACGATCTCATGGAACAGATCACCCCGCAGGACCTGAAGGTGCTGCTCGACGAGCGCCGCGCCCCGATGCTGCTCGACGTGCGCGAGGAGTGGGAAACCAGGCTGTGCCGGCTCGAGAACTCCCTGCACATTCCGGTCGAGGAGATCGAGGCGCGCGCGGACGAGCTGGATCCGGCCGAGGAGCTGGTGGTGTACTGCCACCAGGGCGTGCGGAGCGCTGCCGTGGCGGAATACCTCCGGCAGCGCGGCTTCAGGGACGCGAAGAACCTGGTGGGCGGCCTCGACTCCTGGGCCCGCACGGTGGACCCGTCGATGCGACGGTACTAGCATGAAGTCCCGCTCGGTCACCGTCGACCTCCGGCGCACCGTCCCCCAGCTGGCGAGCGACGACCGAGGAGCGCGCCTGTCCGACTTCGCGTCGATTCTCGCCGCGCTGGGGGAGAGGGTTTCCTGGAGAACCGCGACCTGCCCGTCGAGCTTGCATCGCCCGGGCTGCGCACTTAGCATAGGGCGTCATGGAGCTCGTCGAGCTGCGTTCGAAGATCCGCGATATCAAGGACTTCCCGACCGAGGGCGTCCTCTTCAAGGACATCACGACGCTCCTGAAGGACCCGCCCGCCTTCCGCTACGTCATCGACCACCTGGCGTCGCGCTACCAGTCGGCCGGCGTCGAGGTGGTCGTCGGCGTCGAGTCGCGCGGGTTCATCATCGGCGGCGCGGTGGCCCATCAGCTCAACGCGGGTTTCGTGCCGGTCCGGAAGCTCGGCAAGCTGCCCGGCAAGACGATCGAGGTCGAGTACGAGCTCGAGTACGGGCGTGACGCGCTGGCGATCCACGAGGACGCGATCAAGGGCGGGCAGCAGGTCCTCGCGGTCGACGATCTGCTGGCCACCGGCGGCACCATGGCGGCAACCCTCCGGCTCATCGAGCAGCTCGGCGGGCAGGTGATCGGCGTGGCGTTCCTGATCGAGCTGGCGTTTCTCCACGGGCGGGACAAGCTGAAGCAGTACCCCCTGCACGCGCTCATCTCGTACGACTAGGCCCGGATTATTCATGAACGGCGACAACTGGGACCGGACGGGTGGCGCGGCGGGCGGGGCGCCCCATGAGGCGAGCCGGGGGACCCCACACCGGGCGGGGTGGCGAGCCGAATGGGGCTGCCCGCCGCGACAGGACCCGTCCGCCTCTCGGGTGATCCGTTCATGAATGGTCCGGGCTTGGGAGAGTCATGAACGACCGCGCCCTCTATCGGCGCCCCGCTCGTTGCGGTCTCGCTCCCTCGTTCGGGATCGGGACGCGCGTCGCGAGCGGTCCGCGTGAAGACGAGGTGAACCGATGAAGTCCAGAGCGTTGCTGGTCCTGGGAGGTTTCACTGTCCTGGTGGCTCTCTCGAGCTGCCCGGTCGTGGCCCGGGCCGGCGAGCCGAGGGTGGCGATCACGCCGATGATCCTCGACCTGATCGCGCCACCCGTCGAGTCGTCCGACGCGGTGTTGAACCAGATGCTCCGCGAATCGCTGCCGGCGCCGCGCCGCCCGGCGAGCGCGGGGCGGGTGCTGCCCGACGGGAGCGTTCAGTACGGCGAGGGCAACGGCTCCGTCATCATCACGGTCAGGAACCCCTGTCCCGAAGCCTACGGACATTACGACGGGTTGCCCCGGCCACTCCCCGGCCGTGGCGTCCGGAACTAGCAAGCCGCCGACAGAGACCCATCTCCGCGGCCCGCTCGATCCCCGAGTCGGGCGGTGGGTGTCCGGCTCCGCACAGGGACCAGTCCGGCCCCGGGAGAAGGTGAATGGCCATCAAGTCCGTCGGTGTGATCGGGTGCGGCCTCATGGGCTCCGGGATCGCGCAGGTGTCGGCGCAGGCCGGGGTGCCGACGCTCGTGATCGAGGCGAGCCAGGACCTGCTCGACCGGGGCCTCGCCGGCATCAGGAAGAACCTCGACGTCCTCGTCGCGAAGGCGAGGATCGACCGGACGGCGAGGGACGAGGCCGTCGCGCGGCTCACCGGCTCGACCCGGCTCGAGGCGCTCGGGGCGTGTGACCTCGTCATCGAGGCCATCACCGAGCAGCAGCCCCTGAAGAACGAGACGTTCGGGCGGCTGGACCGGATCTGCGCGCCCCACGCCCTCCTCGCCTCCAACACCTCGTCCTGCAACGTCACGGCGATGGCGGCGGCGACCCGGCGCCCGGCGCAAGTCCTGGGGCTGCACTTCTTCAATCCTGTGCCGCTGATGAAGCTCGTCGAGGTGGCCCAGACGATCCTGACGAGCGAGGCCACGGTCACGGCCGCCTGGGAGTGGGTGCAGGCGATCGGCAAGACGCCCGTCAGGACGAAGGACTCGACGGCGTTCATCGTGAACCGGCTGCTCGTGCCGTACCTGCTCGACGCGATCCGCCTCTTCGAGGGGGGCCTCGCCTCGCTCGCGGACATCGACACCGCGATGAAGCTCGGCTGCGGCTACCCCATGGGCCCCTTCACGCTCCTGGATCTGGTGGGGCTCGACACGACGATGTACGTGGCCGAGGTGATGTTCGACGAGTTCCGCGAGCCCCGCTGCGCGCCGCCGCCGCTCCTCCGGCGCATGGTCATGGCGGGCCGGCTCGGCCGCAAGAGCGGGCGCGGCTTCTACGACTACGGGGAGAAGGGCTGATGGCACTCCGGACCGCCCAGCAGTACCTCGACTCGCTCCGCGACGACCGCACCGTCTACTACAAGGGCGAGCGCGTGGCCGACGTCACGACCCATCCCGAGCTCGGCCGGGGCGCCCGGCACTGCGCCATCGACTACGCGATCGCCGAGGACCCGAAGCACCGCGACCTCGTGCGCTACACGGAGAACGGCCGGGAGCTGAACCGCTTCTACAAGCTCCCCAGGAGCGCCGAGGACCTGCTGCGGCGCCGCGAGATGATCGCCGAGACCACGCGCGCGGGCCGCGCCCTCATCGTGCTCATCCGGGAGATCGGGACCGACTTCCTCTGCGCGAGTCACATCGTCACGCGGGCGATGCAGGAGACCCTCGGGGCGCCGTACCACGAGCGCCTCCGGGCGTATCACGCCCACGTGGCCGAGAACGACCTCGCCATGGCCGTGGCGCAGACCGACGTGAAGGGCGACCGGAGCCTCGGCCCGAGCGAGCAGGAGCATCCCGACTACTACGTCCGCGTCGTCGACCGCCAGAAGGACGGCATCGTGGTGCGCGGGGCGAAGGCCCACACCACGAACCCGATCTTCGCCAACGAGCTCATCGTGCTGCCGCCGCGGGCGATGTCCCCGGCGGACGGCGACTACGCGCTCTCGTTCGCGGTGCCCGTGAACGCCCGCGGCCTCAAGTTCATCGCGAGCCCGTTCTCCGGCGGCGGCGACTCGCCGATCGACCACCCGGTGTCCTCCCGCCACAAGATCGCCGACACGCTGACGATCTTCGACGACGTGTTCGTGCCCTGGGAGCGCGTCTTCCTCTGCGGCGAGACGCCCTACGCCGGCGCGCTCGCGCTCGGGTTCGTCGAGTACCACCGGTTCACGGCGATCTCGTACAAGCTCCCCCTGCTCGACCTGATGATCGGCTGCGCGATGCTGGCGGCGGAGGCCAACGGCATCGCCTCCGCCGGCCACGTGCGGGAGAAGCTCTCGCGGCTCATCGCCTACCGCGAGACGGTGCGGGCGCTCACCATCGCCGCCGCGCACGAGTGCACGATGAAGGCGGGCCTCGCGGTCCCCAGCACGACCGTGACCAACATCGCCAAGCAGCACTTCGCCGAGAACTACCACGCGATGGTGCAGAAGGTGCAGGACATCGCCGGCGGCCTCGTCGTCACCGGGCCCTCCGAGGAAGACCTGAAGAACCCCGAGACGAAGGCCTACGTCGAGCGCTACCTCGGCGGCAAGCGGGACTTCGGGTCGGTCAACCGCCTGAAGCTGATCAACCTGATCCGCGACTACTTCGCCTCCAGCTTCGGCGGCTACCACGAGCTGCTCGCCATCCACGCCGAGGGCTCGCTCGAGGCGCAGAAGATCACCATCCTGCGCGGCTTCGACGCGGGCGACGCCGTGGCCTTCGCCGCGGACTGCGCGGGCCTGGACCTGCCGCGGACGCGCTGACCGGACCTCTGTGGTGACAGGGCAGCCCGGCGCACGCGTGGCGACCTCCGAGGCGCGGGAGCTGGATCTCGCGGAGGTCATCCGGCGGCTCGCCCGGGCCGACGAGGCGGCGCTCGAAGCGCTCTACGACGAGACGAGCGGGCTCGTCCACGGTCTCGCGCTGAGAATCCTGCGTGACCGGTCGGCGGCCGAGGAGGTCACCATCGAGGTCTACGTGCAGGCGCACCGGCAGGCGGGGCGCTACGACCCGAGCCGGGGCACTCCGTCGGCGTGGCTCCTCACGCTCACGCGCAGCCGGGCCATCGATCGCCTCCGTGCGGAGATCCGGCGGCGGACGCGCGAGGAGCCGCTCGAGGGCGCGGCGCTCGCCGTCTCGTCCACGGACGATCCGATGGCGTCGAGCCTCGCCGCCGAGCGGAGGCGAACCGTCCAGAAGGCGCTGGCGGCTCTCAGCAGAGAGCAGCGACAGGTCATCGAGATCGCCTATTTCTCCGGACTCAGCCACAGCGAGATCGCGGCGAAGCTGGGAGTGCCCCTCGGCACGGTGAAGACCCGGATCCGGACCGGCATGATGGTCCTCCGCGACGCGCTGCGCCCGGCCGGCGGCTGCACGCTGCTCATGATCGGCTCGCCGGTGGATCTGCTCCGGTAAGCTGCCCCGCGCTCTCGCCACGCCGCGGCG
>CAZWXA010000159.1:0-8463 GCA_964637755.1 uncultured bacterium
GACCTCGTCGATCTCCGTGCAGAAGGTCGCGACGCGGAGGGCTCCTCATACTCGACGACTGTTCCGCTGGATCTTTTCCCCCGCCTTGAGGGGATGCGGGGGGGAGGTTCTCGGCCGCCCTCCGCTTTCTGAGCCTTCCTGACTGTCCTCGACGAGGCCGAAATCGAGGCCAAAATCGCTTGACCTCGCCTCTGAGGCGGGCGATCCTTGCTCGCGCGAGAGGACAAACGAAACGGCCCGTGGGATCGGCAGAGGCGAAAGGGCCTTTGGACCGACTATCCCCCGAGTAGGGTGCTCAACTAAGCGTTACCTTGCAGCCAGTCGCCGGCGTAGGAGGAGCTCGGGGCGGCACAGTGTGGTCTTCGAGCCAGGACCGAGCGGCCTCGCGGTGAGGGAAGAGACGCTCAAGGTCACGCATCTGATGCTGCTCGAGGTCGACCTGACGGACCGCGTGCGGCCGACACCGGAGTGGCGAGGCGCCCGCTTCATGCTGAGGAGGACTGGAATGGGTGATTCACGAGTTCGCGGCTACAGTCGCCGGGCCTTCCTGACTGGCGCGTCTGCGTTCGGCGCGACTGCAGCTCTTCTGAGGGCGCCTGGCCCGGCGGCGGCGGAACCACCCCCTGAAGTCAAGGGCATCCGGATCGCTCATACTCCGGCAATCTGCTGGGCGCCGCAGTACCTGGCCGAGGAGCTTTTGCGCTCGGAGGGCTTCGAGCGAGTGGAGTACGTCAAGACGGCGACCAACTTCGTCTCCGACGTAGCAGCTGAGGTCGACCTTTCGATGAACGACGCGGCGTCGCTCGTCTACCAGCTGGGTCAGGGGAGGCCGTTTGCGGCCCTCGCCGGCGTCCATGCGGGATGCTTCGAGCTGTTCGGCACCGAGCGCGTGCAGGCGATTCGGGACCTGAAGGGCAAGCGAGTCGCCATCAGCGTCTTCGGGTCGGGCGAGCATGTGTTTGTCTCCAGCATGGTGGCGTACGTCGGCATGGATCCCCGAAAAGACATCAACTGGGTCGTGGCCGGGACGAACACCGACGCGAGGCGGCTCTTCGTCGAGGGGAAGGCTGACGGCTTCCTCGCATTCGCTCCGCAGCCGCAGGAACTCCGGGCCCGGAAGATCGGGCATGTGATCGTCAACACCACGCAGGACCGTCCCTGGTCTCAGTATTTCTGCTGCATGGTCACGGTTCGTCGGGAGTTCGTGCAGAAGTATCCCGTGGCCACCAAGCGAGCCCTGCGCGCGATCCTCAAGGCCGCGGACCTGTGCGCCCAGGAGCCCGAGCGGGCCGCCCGCTACCTCGTGGCCAAGGGCTACGAGCCGCGCTACGAGATTGCGCTCGAGGTGCTGAAGCAGCTTCCCTATCGACGGTGGCGCGACGCCGATCCGGAGGACACGCTGCGGTTCTACGCTTTGCGGCTGCATGAGGGGGGCATGATCACGACGAACCCCAACCAGCTCGTCGCCCAGGGCAGCGACTGGCGCTTCCTTACCGAGCTCAAGAAAGAGCTGAAAGCCTGACCGTCTGCGTTGGGAGGGGAGGGCGGAAGCAGGAGGTGAAGGCCCGCGCGCGGGCAGCTATGCTCGTCCTGGTGGTGATAGGAGCGCTGGTCGCGCCGGCCGTCGGGCACGACGATGAGGGCGGCGACGCCGGGTTGCGGAGGATCGGGCCGGCGCCCGGGTTCACGTTGACGCGCCAGGACGGGAGGCGGCTTTCGCTGGAGGATCTGCGCGGCAAGGTGGTGGCCGTTACCTTCATCTACGCGAGCTGCGCGGACACCTGCCCGCTGCTGACCGCGAAGATGGCCGGGCTCCAGTCGCGCCTTGGCGGTGACTTCGGCTCGCGGGTGTGGTTCGTCTCCATCACGGTGGACCCCGAGCGGGACACGCCGGCGGTCCTCAAGAGCTATGCGGACGGGCACGGCGCGAATCCGGCGGGCTGGGCGTTCCTCACCGGAACGCCGGCCGAGATCCGCGAGGTGGCTCGCCGGTACGGGATCGTGTACCGCAAGACCGAGCGCGGGGACGTGGACCACACGTTCCTGACCTCCGTGATCGATCACGCGGGGACGCTGCGCGTCCAGTACCTCGGCGTACGCTTCGACCCGGACGAGCTGCTGGGCGATCTCCGGTCGCTGCTGCGCGAGGCGCCGCCGCGATGACGGAGTGGGTGGTCCGGCTGGTCGCGCGCATCCCCGTCCCGATCCACGCCAAGCTTCTCACCGCGTTCCTGGCCATCGTCGTGCTGCTCATCGCGATCGGCGCGGAGGGGCTCCATGTGCTGAGCGGGGCGAACCGGCGGGCCGAGGAGCTGGTCGGGCTCCAGCGGAAGATCGCCGCCTACCGCCAGCTGCAGCACGACACGACGGCGCAGCTCTACAGCGTGACCTCGGCCCTGCTGGTGCCGAACGAGCGCGCGCTCGAGGCGACGCTCCGCCAGCTCAACCAGTTCGGGTATGACCTCGACCGCCTGCAGCACGTGGCCAAGGACGAGGTCGAGCTCCTCGCCCGGGTGCGCCAGGACTACGACGAGTTCATCCGCGTGGTGGCGCAGGTCGTCGAGCTGATTCGCGGGGGCCAGGTCGCGGAGGGGCGGCTGCAGCTCAGCCGGGCCGGGCCGCTCGCGGATCGACTCGAGCGCCTCACGAATCAGCTGGTCAACAAGGCGGAGGCCGAGATGGTGGCGAGCGTCGACGCGAGCCTTGACGCCTACGTCAGCTCGCGCTGGGGGGTGATCGCCGCGTCCGCGGGCGCCATTGCCCTGGCCCTCTTCCTCGGCTACGCGATCTCATGGTCGCTGATCCGCCCGGTCGCGCGAATCAATGCCCGCCTGGGGGAGATCGCCGTCGGCGACTTCTCCCGGCAGGTGGCGGTGCCGAACCGGGACGAGCTGGGCGCCCTGGCGGCCAACCTGAACCGCATGAACGACGAGCTCGGCCGCCTCTATCGGCAGCTCGAGGCGACGAGCCGCCACAAGTCCGAGTTTCTTGCCAACATGTCGCACGAGCTCCGCACGCCGCTGAACGCGATCATCGGCTTCTCCGAGGTGCTCCAGCAGCGGATGTTCGGCGAGCTGACCGCGAAGCAGGCGCAGTACGTGGACGTCATCCTGGCCTCCGGCCGCCACCTCCACTCGTTGATCAACGACATCCTCGATCTCTCGAAGGTGGAGGCGGGGCGCATGGAGCTGGAGCCGACGATCTTCGATCTCCGGCTGGCGATCGAGAACACGCTGGCGCTCGTGCGGGATCGCGCCTCCCGGCATGGGCTCCGGCTCGAGCTCGCGGTGGAGGGGGCCCTCGGCTCCATCACGGCCGACGAGCGAAAAGTGAAGCAGATCCTGCTCAACCTGCTCGCGAACGCCGTCAAGTTCACGCCCGAAGGCGGCGGTGTCGAGGTCCGGGCCGTGCGGGCGGACGGGACGGTCGAGATCTCGATCAGCGACACGGGGATCGGCATCGCGCCCGCGGACCAGGAGGTTATCTTCGAGGAGTTCCGTCAGGTGGGCACGGACTATGCGCGGAAGCGCGAAGGGACCGGGCTAGGCCTGACGCTGGTCAAGCGCCTGGTGGAGCTCCACGGCGGGCGGATCTGGGTGAAGAGCGAGGTCGGCCAGGGCTCGACCTTCACCTTCACGCTGCCCCTCACGCAGCGCGACCGGAGCAGGTCGGAGAATGAGGCCTGACCTCGAGATTGCCGAGGGTGTGACGGTTGCGGCCTCCAGCTGGGTGCGACGAAGCCTCGCGAGGACTTCACGTCTCCGAACCTTGGGAGCCATGTAGGCTGAGGCCGGGGGAGCGATGACCGGCGACCTCATCCTGATCGTCGAGGACAACGAGAACAATCGCCTGCTCGTGCGCGATGTCCTGCAGGTGACGGGCTATCGCACCGAGGAAGCGGAGACCGCGGAGGAAGGGCTCCGGCTGGCGCGCCAGCTCGCGCCGGCGCTGATCGTGATGGACATCGAGCTGCCGGGGATGAGCGGGATCGAGGCGCTCGGGCACCTGCGCGCGGATCCGGCCACGAGCCGCATCCCGGTCGTTGCCGTGACGGCGTCCGTGATGGCGCAGGAGCGCGGGAAGATCATGGCGGCGGGATTCGACGGGTATCAGAGCAAGCCGATCAGCGTCACGGAGTTCCTGGGAATGGTGCGCGCGGCACTGGATGCGCGCCGGCGTTCGCTCGAACCGCCGTCATGAGCTCGCCCGCCAAGATCCTGATCGTCGACGACACGCCCGAGAACGTCCTGCTGCTCGGCGATATCCTGGGCGGCAAGGGCTACGCCGTGGTGACGGCAAGGTCCGGGGCGGAGGGCCTCCGGCAGATCGAGGTCGAACGGCCGGATCTGGTGCTGCTCGACGTCGTCATGCCGGAGATGAGCGGGTACGAGGTGTGCCGCAAGCTCCGCGGAGACCCGAGCACCGAGGTCCTGCCCGTGATCATGGTGACGGCGCTCGATCCGGGGCAGGAACGGACCAAGGGCCTCGAGGCGGGCGCCGACGACTTCCTGACCAAGCCGATCAACCAGGCCGAGCTGCTGGCGCGGGTCCGCTCCCTCCTGAGAATCAAGGCGCTGCACGACCAGAGCAGGGAGCTCTATGCGACGGTCGACGCGCAGGCGCGCCAGCTCGCGGAGTGGAACCGAACGCTGGAGCGCCGCGTCGAGGAGCAGGTGCAGCAGCTCGAGCGGCTCGGTCGCCTCAAGCGGTTCTTCTCCCCCCAGCTCGCTGATCTGATCGCGGGCGGCGGCGCCGAAGACCCCCTGAAGAGTCACCGCCGTGAAGTCTCGGTCGTGTTCGCCGACCTTCGAGGCTTCACGGCATTCGCGGAGACGGCGGATCCGGAAGAGGTGATGGGCGTGCTCCGTGAGTACCACGGCGCGATGGGCGCGCTGATCCTGGCCCACGAGGGCACGCTCGAGCGCTTCACTGGCGACGGCATGATGGTCTTCTTCAACGACCCCGTTCCCGTCCCGGATGCCGCCGAGCGGGCGGTGCGGATGGCGGTCGCGATGCGAGACCGGGTCCAGGAGATGGCGGCCGCGTGGCAGAAGCGGGGGTACGAGTTGCACGTCGGCCTCGGCATCGCCCAGGGCTACGCGACGATCGGGGCGATCGGATTCGAGGGGCGCCTGGACTACGGCGCCATCGGCACCGTCACCAACCTCGCCGCGCGGCTGTGCGGCGAAGCGAAGTCCGGGGAGATCCTCGTGTCCCAACGGCTGCGGGGCACCGTCGAGGATCTCGTCACGACCGAGCCGGCCGGCGACCTCTCGCTCAAGGGCTTCCTCCGACCGGTGACGGCGTTCAGGATCCTCGGCTTGAAGAAGGCATCGTCCTGAGGCGAGGTCGCCAGGCTTTCCCCTCGCCGGGGGGGGAAGGTTCTCGGCCGCCCTCCGCCTTCTGAGCCTTCCTGACTGTCCTCGGCGAGGCCAAGATCGCTGTCGTCTCGGCCTGGCTGCGGCCCACAGCTTAACCGGAGTTCCCCCGCAGCCTGAACGTCGCCGGCGCGCTACATCAGCCGGACGATCTGGACTACGATACGCGGACGTTGGGGAGGATGCTCGAGGACCGTGACCTTCGACGAGATCAAGGAGTGCCTCTCAGACTGCCGGTTCACCGAGCATGCCCGTCGTGAGATGGCCGAGGAGCCACTCCGACGGATCGGCGTGGACGACGTCCTTCAGGCGCTTTCGACTGGTGAGATCATTGAGGAGTATCCGGCTGACCGGCCGTACCCAAGCTGTCTCGTGCTGGGTCGGACCCCGACAGGTCGACCGCTCCACGTCGTCTGCGCACCGGTACGCGCGGAAGGCCGCCTCGTCGTGATCACAACGTACGAGCCGGACCCGGAGCGGTGGGACGCCACCCTGCGGCACAGGAGGACGCGGTGAAGTGCGTGATTTGCAAGACGGGCGAGGTCGAGCCCGGTCGTGTCGAGGCCGAGATCAAGGTCGGCCGTGACCGCCTCGTCGTGACGGTGGACGCGGAAGCCTGTGGCGAGTGCGGAGAGCAGTACTACTCCGCGGCCGTCCTTCGCGAGCTGGCGCACATCGAGCGGGCGTTCGCGGCGAAGGCGATCTCGCCCGCCTCGGTCGGCACGGTCTACCAGGTGCCCAGGTCCTCCTGAGCGCCGGGTGACCGCCCGCCTGCCGGGTCCCGGCGCGAAGGCGGGGCGACCTTTCCCTCAAGGGGTTTCTCAGGCCAGTGCCCGTGTTCAATCTCGTGCGGCTTCGACCCTTCTGATGCGACCGCCGCGGTCCTCGATCCGGCACGTGTCGACGGGACCGTTGCGCCGCTTGCCGACGATGACCTCGGCGACGTTCGCGTCGTCGGGCGTCTGGAGCCCGTATCGCTCGGGACGGTAGAGGAACATGATCACGTCGGCGTCCTGCTCCAGCGCTCCGCTCTCGCGAAGGTCCGAGAGCTGCGGCCGGCAGTCCTTCGACTGCCGCGCCTCGACCGCGCGGGAGAGCTGGGAGAGAGGTCACCATGGCGCCGTCCTCAGGCCGGCAGGCCGAAGAGCGACGTCATGCGCGTCGCGCGAACCATGGTCGCCATCGCGTCGTCCGGGGGACGGTCCGCGCGGCGGCGCCGGACCTGATCAAGCACTGTGACGTCCAGACAGGAGAGGATCGACGGCCATGAGTCTCGCCGATCGCGTCGCGGTTGTCACCGGGGCAGGGCAGGGGATCGGGAAGGCGACAGCGGTGGCGCTGGCCCAGGCCGGCGCCGACGTCGCCGTCGTGGACATCGACAAGCCGGCGGCGGAGGCGACGGCGGCGGCCGTCGCCAGGCTTGGGCGCCGGAGCCTGGCGCTCGGGGCCGACGTGGGCGACCTCGCCAGCATCGACCGCATGACGCGCGCCGTCGTGGACGCGTTCGGCCGCATCGACGTGCTCGTGAACAACGCCGGGGTCACGCGCCGCGCCCACATCATGGATCTCACGGAGGACGACTGGGACCGCATCATGCGGGTCAACGGCAAGGGCGTGTTCTTCTGCCTGCAGCGGGTGGCGCGCGAGATGATCCCCCGCCGGCGCGGCGCGATCGTCAACGTCGCCTCGATCGCCGGCAAGGGCTTCGCCGGCACGTCCAACGCGATCTATGCGGCCAGCAAGGGTGCCGTGATCGCGCTCACCCGGATCGCCGCGCTGCAGCTCGCGCCGCACGACATCAACGTGAACGCCGTCTGCCCGGGCACCACCGTCACGGCGCTCTCCGACGACAACCTGAAGACCCGCGCGCGGGAGGAGGGCGTGACCGTCGAGGAGATGGCGCGGCGCCGCAATGCCGGCATCCCGCTCGGGCGGCCGAACGACCCCGAGGACGTCGCGGCGCTCGCGGTCTTCCTGGCGTCGCCGGGCGCGCGGAACATCACGGGGCAGTCGTTCAACGTCGACGGCGGCGTCATCTTCGACTGAGGATCACGGCCGGCAATCGCGGCGAGCTGACCGGCGCTACTTCGGCGCGGGCGTGTACTTTCCCGTGAGCTGCGGCGTGGTCGGCGGCTCGAGCCCCTTCTGCTGCCGGTCCAGCCGGGTCTCCCGGGACCACGTCCGCTCGAGGTCGTCCCGCACGTCGACGCGCAGGCGACCCAGGCCCTCCGTCTCCAGCTCGATCCGGTCCCCGTTCTGGAAGCCGCTGAGGCCGCGGTGGTTGGTGCCCGTCGCCAGCACGTCGCCCGGCTCCAGCGTGTGGATCGAGGTCACCCACTCGACGCACCGCGGGATCTTGTGCGCCATGTCGCTCGTGTTGAAGTTCTGCTTCAGCTCGCCGTTGACCCAGAGGCGGATCTGGAGGCGGTGCGGGTCGCGCACCTCGTCGGCCGTGACGATGCAGGGCCCGATCGGCGCGAAGGTGTCCGCGATGCGCCCCAGAGTGTCGTCCAGCGTGAGCGTGCCGCTCTGGAGCTCCTCCTGACTGATACCTACAGCCTTGAACGCCTTAATCTGGTCACTCCCGCCTTCCGCGCAAACGCGATGAAGGAAGGGAAAAACCATTCGGACAAGAAGAATGCGCCGGGACCGAAATGGGTCAACATCGGGCCGACCGGTGCCGACTACGAGCAGAACGGCAGCTTCACCGGTCACGTACGCGACAGCGGGCGCGCGCGCACCATCCTGCCGCATCCCACCAACCCCGACCGCATCTACGTCGCTATCTCCGCCGCCGGCGTTTTCCGCAGCGACGACGGCGGCCAGACCTGGACACCCAAGAACCGCGACACCCACGCCTGTTTTATGCCCGAAGGCCAGCAGTGGCCCGATGTGGGGCAGTGCTGCCACCACCTGGTACTGAGCAGCACCGATCCCGACCTGCTCTTCCAGCAGAACCACTGCGGCGTTTACCGCTCGGAAGACGGCGGCGAAAACTGGACCAGCATCCACGCCGGCCTGCCGTCAGAATTCGGCTTTGCTATCGGGGTGCTGCCGCACAGGGCGCGGACCATATTCACGGTGC
>CAZWXA010000160.1:0-1894 GCA_964637755.1 uncultured bacterium
CGGGTTGAACTCGTGAAAGACGACGTCGACGATCGTCGCGTGCGCGCGCTTCGCGGCTTCCACGAGCGCGCCCTTCACCGCTTGGAGATTATCGATGGCGTCGGGAGCGCAATCGAACAACTCGAGGAGCAGATGTCGTCCCAGGGCGTTCAATCCATTCCCCTCCCTCTTCGGCGCCTCCGCCATCTACCGCACCTCTCCTGGCGGCGCACGTCGCACCGCCCTCCCACTTCCTCTCACTGCACTCCGCCGCGCCACCCTCGCCGGGCACACGCGGGACGTAGAAAAATTTCCTGCGGACCCAAAAACCTCCTCACTGTAGGGTCCGCATTTTTCGATTGCAAGAAAAAAATGGCGGTTTCTCGCCCGCTACGGCAGCAGGCGCCGCGGCGAAATTCCGCTTGCATTCCCTCGACTGCCGGCTACAGTGGCTTGAGCGCCGAGGCGACGCGGCAGGGCGCGCCACGCAAGGGAGGCGAGAAGGGAGAAGCGGATGCGAAAGAACGTGACGATGGCGGCGGCCGCCGCGGGCCACGCCGAAGGCGGGAGCAGTCTCAATGCCTTCGACAACGCGCTGCTCGCGGCCGGCATCGGCAACATCAACCTCATCAAGGTGTCCAGCATCATTCCCCCCGACGTCGAGATCGTGGACCTCCCGAAGATCAAGCCCGGCGCGCTCGTCCCGACGGCGTACGCCGCGATGACCAGCGACGCGCCGGGCCAGGTGGTGGCGGCGGCGGTCGGCTACGCGCTGCCCGACGACCCGGCGAAGCCCGGGGTCATCATGGAGTACCACGACGTCGCCGATCGTGGCACCGCCGAGCGGATGATCCGCGAGATGCTGGACGAAGCCTTCCGCGTCCGCGGCGAGACGATCCGCGAGATGAAGATCTTCTCGGCGGAGCACACGGTCGAGCGCGTCGGCTGCGCCGTCGCCGCCATCGCGCTCCTCTCCGACGACGACCTCGTCTAGCGCGTGAGGGCGGTAGCGCCTCGGTTCATCGCCTGCGGGGAGTCTCTCTCCAACAACCGGATCGTGGTCTACGGGATTCCCTTCGAAGGCCGGGTGAACCTCCGGAAGGGCGCCGGCCAGGGCCCCGGGGACCTGCGAACGGCGTCGGACTCGATCGAGACCTACTCGCCCGCCCTCGGACGTGACCTCGAGGACCTCCCCCTCTGCGACATCGGCGACTGCGAGCTGCCGAACGGGGCACCGCCAAGGATGCAGCTCGACGCCGCTCGGGAGGAAATCCGGCGCTGGTGGCGTCCAGGACTGCTCCCCTTCATGCTCGGCGGTGACCACACGGCCACCGTCCCCGTCATCGAGGCGCTGGCCCCGGCGTTCCCCGGCCTCCGCATCCTGCAGCTCGACGCTCATCCCGACACGCGGGACGAGTTCCTCGGCGAGCGCTACAACTACGCCTCCGCGATGGCGAGGGTGATGGACGTGGTTCCGGCGGAGCGCGTGTACCAGGTGGGCATGCGCACGGGCTCGCGCGAGGAATTCGAGACCCCGGGGCCGAAGTTCTTCCCGCTCGTGACCGGGCATCCGCTCGACACCGTCGCGCGGATTCTTCCGGAGCTCCTGGGCCACCCGCTGTACGTGACGATCGACGTGGACGTGCTCGATCCTTCCCACGCGCCCGGCACCGGCTCGCCAGAGCCCGGCGGCCTGAGCGTCCCGGAGCTGATCGAGGTCCTGCGGCTGCTCGGCGCGGCCGAGGTCGTCGGCGGCGACCTGGTCGAAGTGGCTCACACCTGGGACCCCACCGGGCGCACCGGCATCGCCGCCTCCTGGGTCATCCGCGAAGCCCTCCTCACCTGGTGGGCCAAGTAAGATATGCGAGCGAAGCGAGCCACCCTGGGGCAAGCCCCGCGCCCGCGGGGCGTCGCT
>CAZWXA010000160.1:1994-4848 GCA_964637755.1 uncultured bacterium
CGAGCCACCCTGGGGCAAGCCCCGCGCCCGCGGGGCGTCGCTCGCGATGAGGCCGGAAGATCCTCCGCCCGGCCAGCGTCCACCAGGCCACGCGCGGGACACTACGCCGCCCCGCGGCTCTACGAGATCGCCTTTGATCTCAACCGCAAGGCCGAGGTGGATTTCCTCGAGCACTGCTTCAAGCGGTACGCCAGGCGTCCCGTGAGCCAGGTGCTCGACATCGCGTGCGGGACCGGCCCGCACCTGCTCAGGCTGGCGGCCCGCGGCTACCGCATGTCCGGGCTCGATCTGTCGCCCGAGAACATCGAATTCCTCCGGAGGCGGACGCGGGACGCCGGCCTCGAGGCCGAGCTGGCCGTGGGCGACATGACGCGCTTCACCCGGCGGGCGCCCGTCGACGCGGCGATCTGCATGCAGGACTCACAGGGCCACCTCCTGACGAACGAGGCGATCGTCGATCACTTCCGCTCGGTGGCGCGAGCGCTGCGGCGCGGCGGCCTGTACGTCTTCGACCGCTACATGGCGTCGTCGTGGACGAACCCCGCGCGGAGCTGGAGCTGGACGAAACGGCGGGGGCGGCTCATCGTGCGCGCCACGTTCTCGGCGCTCAACGACGTGAACCTCGTCTCGCAGGTCTTTCGCGAGCGCATGGAGCTCGAGGCGATCGAGAACGGGACGCGGCGGGTCTACCGGCAGACGCACCTGTCGCGCATGGTCTTCCCGCAGGAGATCAAGTCCCTGGTGGCGCTGGCCGGGGGGTTCGAGTTCGTCCAGTGGTTCTTCGGCTTCAAGCCGCACCAGGTCCTCGAACGCTCGAGGCACCCGCTGTTGATGGTCGTTGTCTTCCGGAAGCGGTAGCCCGACGCTCCGCCTCCGGCGCGCAGGGGGCCGTGTCCGCGTGCACCCGTGGGTGTATCGGGGCGAGATCGCGCGCGTCGACGGTCCAGCCGAACCGGGAGGGACCGTCACCGTCATCGACGCGGCCGGCGCCTTCGTCGGCCGCGGCTTCTACAACCCGCGAACATCCCTGACGTGCCGGATCCTGACCCGCCGGGACGAGCCGATCGACGCGCGCTGGTTCGCAGGGCGGATCGCCGAGGCCGCCGCCTTCCGGCGCTCGCGTGAGCTCGCCGGCGAGGCGTACCGCCTCGTGTGGAGCGAGGCCGACGGGCTGCCGGGGCTGGTCGTCGACCGCTACGCGGAGGTCGCCGTCGTGCAGTGCGGGACGCTCGGAATGGCGCGCGCGCGCTCCTGGATCGGCGCGGCCATCCGCGAAGCGATCGGCGACCTCCCCATCTACCTCTGCGACGACCCTGCGGGAGCGGGACTCGAGGGTTTCGACCCCCGGCGGGGCTGGCTCGACCGCGAGGGTCCGGCGGCCGTGACGATCCGCGAGGCGGGGGCGCTCTTCGTCCTGCGATTCGGCGAGGGACACAAGACCGGATTCTACCTGGACCAGGCCGCGAACCGCCGGCTCGTCGCCCGCCGGGCGACGGGCCGCACGATGCTCGACGCCTTCAGCTACGCGGGCGCCTTCGCCGTGCTCGCGCTCGGAGCCGGGGCCGCGCGTGCGCTCTGCGTCGAGTCGTCGCCCGAGGCACTGGCCGCCGCCGCCGCCAACCTGGAGCTGAACGGTCTGGTGGGCCGCGCCGAGCTCCGCCGCGCCAATGCGTTCGACGAGCTACGCCGCCTCGCCCGCGACCAGGCGCGCTTCGGTCTCATCGTCCTCGACCCGCCGCCGTTCACGCGCCGCAAGGAGGCACTCGAGGCGGCCATCCGCGGGTACAAGGAAATCAACTTGCGGGCGATGCGCCTGCTCGAGCCGGGTGGTATTCTCGCGACGTTCTCGTGCTCTCACCACGTCTCGGCGGCGCTCTTCGAGGACACGTGCCAGGCGGCGGCCGAGGATGCGGGGATCACGCTGCGCGTGATCGAAGCGCTGACCCAGAGCCCGGATCATCCGGTCCTGCTGACCGTGGCCGAGACGCGCTATCTGAAGGGGTTATTGCTGGAACGACTGTAACCGTCTCCAAGGAGGGCAACCGTGCGAGAGAACACGCTGAAGACGATCTGGGCGCGGGGTGAGTCGGTCGTGAACGGGTGGCTGTCGATCCCGAGCGCCTTCTCCGCCGAGGTGATGGCACACCAGGGATTCGATTCGCTGACCGTCGACATGCAGCACGGCGTGGTGGACTACCAGGCCGCGGTCACGATGCTCCAGGCCGTCACCACCACCGCGACGATCCCCCTCGCCCGGGTGCCCTGGAACGAGCCCGGCTTCCTCATGAAGATCCTGGATGCCGGCGTGTACGGCGTGATCTGCCCCATGATCAACACGCGCGCCGACGCCGAGGCCCTGGTCCGCGCCTGCAAGTACCCGCCGCGCGGCTACCGGAGCTGGGGGCCCGTGCGGGCGTCGATCTATGCCGGATCGGATTACCTCGACCACGCCAACGAGGACATCCTCGTCATCCCGATGATCGAGACCGCGGAGGCGGTGCGGAACCTCGACGACATCCTGAGCGTCCCCGGCGTCGACGCGGTGTACGTGGGACCATCCGACCTGAGCCTGTCGCTCGGGTGCCGGCCCCGGCTCGACCAGACCGACCCGCCCGTCGTCGAGGCGCAGCAGACGATCGTGACCGCCTGCAAGCGGCACGGCGTCGTGGCCGGTATCCACAACAACACCGCCGAGTACGCGCTCAAGATGATCGCCGAGGGGTACCAGTTCGTCACGATCGCGAGCGACAGCCGCTTCCTCGCCGCCAAGGCCAGCGAGGAGGTCGGTGCGATGCGGAAGAGCGCCGCCAGGCCCGGCAAGCTGCCTGCGTACTGACGAGCGTCACGCGAGCCC
>CAZWXA010000160.1:4948-7122 GCA_964637755.1 uncultured bacterium
GGGCGGGCACTCCCCCCCGCTCGAGTCGCGGTCGGTCCATGACCTCCCCGGACGAGTTTGCTACGATTGGGGCTGTTTCTCGATTCTGGTCAAGGAGCGGGCATGACGCCGAACCATGTCAGGCAGAAGATCGCATCAGGGACCCCGTCGGTCGGAAGCTGGTTGAACCTCGGGAGTCCGATCTCGGCCGAGATGATCGCCGCGCTCGGCTTCGACTGGCTCTGCGTGGACATGGAGCATGGGCAGATCGACCTCACCACGATGGCCGCGATGTTCACGGCGATCGGCCGCTACCCGGTCGCGCCGATGGCTCGGATCCCCGAGATCACGGAGGGCGCGATCAAGCGGGTGCTCGACGCGGGAGCCTGGGGCTTCGTGGCGCCCAACGTGAGATCGCGCGAGGAGGTCGAGCTGATGGTCGCCGCGGCGCGGTACCCCCCGAGGGGCATCCGCAGTTTCGGGGGCGGCCGGCACTCCCTCTCCTTCCGCACCGACCCGCTGACCTACTTCCGGGAGGCGAACGACGAGGTGCTTGTCGTTGCCCAGATCGAGCACGTCGACTCGATCCGCAAGATCGACGAGATTCTGTCGGTGCCCGGTCTCGGCGCCTGCTACACGGGTCCGAACGACCTCTGCGCCTCCTGCGGCCTCACGCCCTCGACGGAGCCGACGGAGCCGGAGTTCGAGCCGATGATGCAGGCGCTCCTTGCCGCGGCGCGACGGCACGGCGTCGTGCCTGGCATCCACTGCGCCACGCCGGAGTACGTGAACCGGCGGATCGCAGAGGGCTGGCAGCTCGTCGGCATCGCCAACGAGCTGCGTTTCATGACCACCGCGGTGAAGGCCGCGCGCGACGCGATCAAGGCCTGACACCGCGGCGCTCGGGGACCTGGTGACCCTCGACGTCCTCGGCGTGATCCCGGCGCGCCTGCACTCCACGCGGCTGCCGCGCAAAGTGCTACGGGAGATCGCGGGGTGGCCGATGATCTGCCACGTCTACCAGCGCGCGCGGCGATCCCCTCTCCTACGGGATCTCCTGGTCGCGACCGACTCGGACGAGGTTGTCGCCACCTGCCGCGAGCACGACATCCCCGCGATGCTCACCGGGCCAGACCACCCGTCGGGAACCGACCGCGTCTGGGAGGTCGCGCGGCGGCGCCCTGCAGACGTGTACGTGAACATCCAGGGCGACGAGCCGCTCGTCACGCCAGGCCACGTCGAGGCGCTGGTCGCCCCGTTCCTCTCGCACGCGGGGACGCGCGTCACCACGCTCATGATCCGGGCTCTCCCGGAGGAGATCGACGATCCGAACGCCGTGAAGGTCGTCTGCGACGCGGCCGGTCGAGCCCTCTACTTCTCGCGTCATGCGATCCCGTACGACCGCGACCGGCGGGGCGCCGTCGCCTTCTTCAAGCACCTCGGCCTGTACGCCTACGCTCGGGACGCGCTCGAGACATTTCACGCCCTGCCGCCCTCGCCGCTCGAGTGCGCCGAGCGGCTCGAGCAACTCCGCTTTCTCGAACACGGCATCCCGGTGACCGTCGTGGAAACGCGCGAGCCCACGATCGGCGTCGACACCGAGCGAGACCTCCTCGCCGTCGCGGCGCTCCTCGCGCGGACCGCCCCCGGCGGGCGCTGAGGCGGTCGAGCCGCCCACGAGTGGGGCGCCCCGGGGTCATCGCGGCGGACGTAACCTGAATCCGCCGACGAGGCGGATGGCGAGCCTGAATGGAGCCGTCTTCCGCGTGGGCCTCCTCTCAGAATCGCGCGCGGAGGTCGTCGACGTCCCGTCTCAGCGCGGCGAACGCGGCGTTCACGACCGTGTCGGACGCGCGGGCGCGGGCCTCCATTTCGGTCCGCAGCCTTGCGATACCCTCCGTGGCCGCGACGACACCCTCGGCAACCGCTCGGATGTCTTCGCGGAGCGCCTCGCCGATGACGCCGAAATGGTTTCGCGTCTCGTGCGCTTCCGCGTCGATCCTGCGATTCACCTCCTCGAATCGGCCATCCACCTGGTCGAATCGCCCGTTCACCCGCTCGAACTGCCGGTCCACCTGCTCGAACTGCCGGTCCACCTGCTCGAATCGCCCGTTCACCCGCTCGAACTGCTCGTTCACCCGCTCGAATCGCCCGTCCACCTGCTCGAACCGCGTTTTCACCTCGTCGAATTGCGT
>CAZWXA010000160.1:7222-8396 GCA_964637755.1 uncultured bacterium
GCCTGACGCGGGGCGCCATCACGATCGCGGTCAGGCCGACGAGCAAGGCGGCCGCGGCGATCGCGAGCGGCGCCCCGAGGCGGTCGACGGCCCACCCGAGGTCGAGGGCGCCCAGGGGCTGGAACCCGATCACCGTGATCGTGAACATGCTCACCACGCGGCCCCGCATGCGATCGTCGGTGGCGTGCTGGAGCAGCGTCTGGGTGGTCGACGAGAACGCCACCACGCAGGCGCCGACGGCGACGAGCAGAAGCACGGACACCCAGTAGTGCCGCGAGGCCGCGAAGGCGATCACCACCACCACGAAGGCGCCCACGCTCCCCAGCAGCAGGCGGCCCTTCCCGCGGATGTGGGCGAACTGGGCCAGCACGAGCCCGCCCAGGACCGTGCCGAGCCCGGGAGCCGACGAGAGAAAGCCGAGGGCGCGCTCGTCGATGTCGAGAATCACCCGGTAGACGGGCAGCATGGCGTTGTACGGTGCCCCGAACAGGCCGAACACGGCGGCGAGCAGCGTGAGCGAGCGCAGCGTCTCATGGCGCCAGACGTACCGGATCCCGTCGGCCACCTGACGTAGGACGGGGGGCTGTGGAGGCCGTTCGGCACCGGGCGGCAGCCGCATCAGCAACAGCGCGCCGATGACGGCCGCGAAACTGATCCCGTTGAGATAGAACGCCCATGCATAACCGGTGGCGGGGACCAGCAGGCCGGCCAGCGCCGGCCCGAGCACCGAGGCCCCGTTGAAGGTCACGGCCATCAGCGTGATCGCGCTCATGAAGTCCTGGCGCGGCACGAGGTGCGGGAGCATCGCCTGCCGGGTCGGCTGATCGAAGGCCAGCACCGCTGCGCTCAGGAAGCCGAGCGCCCAGATGTGCCAGACCTGGATCCACCCGAGCTGGGTGAGGACGCCCTGGAGGAAGGCGAACACGGCCGCGAGGGTCTGCGTCACGTAGAGCAGCCGCCGCTTGTCGAGGCGGTCGGCAAGCGTACCGCCGACGAGCGACAGGACGATCAGGGGCACGCCCCGCGTCAGGCCGAGCACTCCGAGATCGAGCGCGCGCCCGGTCATCTCGTGGATCAGCCAGCCCTGAGAGGTGAGCTGCATCCAGGTGCCGACGTTCGAGACGATCAGACCGGTCCAGAGCAGGCGGTAGTTGCGATGCGCGAACGCCGCGAA
>CAZWXA010000161.1:0-8387 GCA_964637755.1 uncultured bacterium
CACGCCCCACACGCGCTGGCGCGAGATGGTCCAGTCGGGACGGTGCGCCACCATGTTGGAGATGCGCTCCTCGCCCCAGGGGGGAATCCAGCGCACCTCGCTCCTGATCGCCGCGAGGGCTCGTTCGCGCAGACCGTTTAGGTCGAGCGAGATGAACCACTGCTCCGTCGCGCGGAAGAGCGTCGGGTTCTTGCACCGCCAGCAGTGCGGGTACGTGTGCGTGAGCGGCACTTCGGCGACGAGGGCACCGCGCTCGCGCAGGAGGTCGATGATGCGCGGGTTGGCCTCCCACACGGTCATCCCCGCGAAGTGCTCGATCTCGGGCACGAAGCGCCCGTCGTCGTCGACGGGGTTGTAGATCCTGAGCCCGGCCTTCCGGCCCAGCTCGTAATCCTCCTCGCCGTGCCCCGGAGCGATGTGCACGAGGCCCGTGCCCGTGTCCATCGCGACGAAGTCGGCGCCCACCAGCTGCCCCTTGCGGTCGATCCAGCCGTGACGGTACGTGAGCCCCTCGAGCTCCGACCCCTGGAAGACCGCGAGGACTTCGTGCGTCAGCGGCGGCTCGAAGAGGCCGAGGAGCGCGTCGACCAGCGCCCGCGCGACGACGTAGACCTCGCCGGACACCGCGACCGCGACATAGCTCTGGCTCGGCTGAACGGCGATCGCCAGGTTGGCGGGCAGCGTCCAGGGCGTCGTCGTCCAGATCACGGCGAACGCCGGGCGCCCCCGGAGAACCCGTCCGAGCGGGGGCGGCACCGACATCAGGGGGAACTTCACGTAGACCGAGGGCGTCTTCTGCTCCTCGTACTCCACTTCCGCCTGGGCCAGAGCGGTCTTGCAGTGCATGCACCAGTGCACAGGCTTCAGCCCCTTGTACACGATGCCCTGGCCCACGAAGCGGCCGAACTCCCGGGCGATCACCGCCTCATAGGCGGGCGCCATCGTCAGATACGGACGGTCCCAGTCGCCGAAGACGCCCAGGCGCCGGAACTCGGCCCGCTGGACGTCGATGAACTTCGACGCATACTCGCGGCATTTCTGCCGCTTGAGAACCGGGTCCATCGCCTTGCGAACGTCGGTCGGCGCGGTGTCCAGGCCCAGCTCCCTGTCGACCTGGTGCTCGATCGGCAGCCCGTGGCAGTCCCAGCCCGGCACGTAGACGGCGTTCGCCCCGAGCATCGACCGCGACTTGACGATGACGTCTTTGAGGATCTTGTTGAGAGCGGTGCCCATGTGGATGTGGCCGTTCGCATAGGGGGGACCGTCGTGCAGGACCCAGAGGGGGCGCTCTCGGCAGGCGGCACGGAGCTTGCCGTAGATGTCCATCGCCTGCCAGCGCGCGAGCATCTCGGGCTCGGTCCTGGGGAGGTTGGCCTTCATCGGGAAGGCGGTTTTCGGCAGGTTTAGCGTGGTCTTGTAGTCCATGGCGCCGGGCGCCATGGTAACACACCCACGCGCACATCGAGCGGCGGGGCGCCGGACGAGCCCTGGCCCTGCGGGCCGCTGCCTACTTCGGGCTGAGCGTGACGCGCCCTGCGGTGTTGTCGATGGTCACTTTGAACTGGTCGAGGAAATCCCGGCCCAGGAGCCCGTCGCTCTGGGCGCCCTCGACGTCGTGGGAGACGACCAGCATCCTGCCGACCTTCGCGTTGCCGACCTGAAGCGACAGGATGTCGTACGCCTGCACGTCGGCGGTGCCGGTGACACCTCGGATCCGGCCCGTTGCCCCGCCGGTCCGGGTCGAAACGCCCGCCGCCACCAGGACGCGGGGGTTGACGACCGTCCGCGTCGCACCGGTATCGAGGATCAGTCGTGCGCTTGCCGCGTCATTGATCCGCGCGGTCACGTAGATCGGCTCGCCCGGAGTGAACCGGACGACCGTGTCGGCCCTGGCCCCGGGAGCGGGGGGCGCTGGGACCGGTGCGCTCTGGTACAGGAGCCGGGACGCCCTGGCCCGGAAGCGCTCGGGAATGCTGTCGAGCCCCTCCGAGTAGTGGGCGTTCCCCTGGTCGTCGACCCAGCGGTACATCTCGGCGGAGGAGGCGGGCGCCGCGCTCCCACACACGGCCGCGGAGGCGAGCAGGACGACGAGGGAGATCCGCCGGATCATCGCCCTGATCATACCGCGCACCGGACCCGCTCGTACACGACGGCCGTGTCGGCACCGGACACCTCGTTGTGGTCCAGGTGGACGCGATAGACGGGGCGGTAGCGCTCGGGCATCGCGGACAGGCGCGGGAACCAGGCCGGGAAGATGATCAGGTACTCGGGGCAGGTCTCCGCGACGTAGCGAATGACGCCGGCCTCACCCTCGCGGCGGTACGGACGGATCTCCGGCGTGACCAGGCCCATGAGGTCGATCACCGGGCGCCGGGACACGAACGCGACAGCGCCGATGTCGTTGACGGCGAGCCGAGCCGTTTTCGGCGTGTGCGCCGCCACCCAGTGGCCGATGTGGACCTGCATCGCGTTGATGTTCTGCACGGCCCAGGCGTAGCGGGCGCTCGCCGGTACCAGGAGCCCGAGCGCGACCGCCAGGTACAGCGCCCGGAACGGGATGCCGTGTCGCGCCAGGACCCCCCAGAGGAGCGCCACCACCAGCGGCAACAGGTGGATCGAGTATCGGCCCTCCTGGAAGCCGGGGCCACGGTAAGGCGCGAGCAGCGCCATCGCGAGCGGGTGCAGCAGGAGCGCGGCCGCGGGCCACGCCCATCTGCGGCCGCCCCGCCGCCAGGCCGACAGCACGATCGCCGGGAGCAGCACTGGCAGGAGCCAGTGGGTGCGCCAGAGCCATTCGACCCATTCCCGCCCGAATTGCCAGGGCCGTTCGAGGAGCGCCCGGGTCAGCGGTTCTCGCACTCCCGCGAGCCACCCGATGAGCCCCCCTTCGATCTTGGCGGCGGCGGTCCCGGGCATCGGGCTGCCGGAGGTCACCAGGGCGAACCACACCGCGGGCGCCAGGACGGTCGCGGTGACGCCGACGAAGATGGCGGCGCGCCGCATCGTGAGCGGACAGGCGAGGGCCAGGAGCGGCAGCAAAATCGCCGTCTCGGGACGCGCCAGCACGGCAAGCGCCGAGAGGACCACCGTCCACCACACCCGGTCGTTCGCGTGTGCGACGAGCGCCGCCGCCACGAGCGCCGCGGCCAGCCCGACTTCCATTCCCGAGAAGGCGCCCCAGGCGATCGGCCCCGTCCAGACGAGGGCGACGCCGGCCGTCAGCGCCGACGCGGGCCCGGCTCCGAGTGCCCGCGCCAAACGGCGCGTCGCGAGTGCCGCGGCGAGCGCGCAGGCGATTCCGAGCGTCCTGGCCACCGCGAGGTTCGCCCCGCCGATCGCGACCCCGGCGGCGAGAAGCAGGGTCCAGAGGGGCGCGGTCGAGCCGGCCACGGGGACGCCCGGGTTGTAGGAGAATCCGGCCCCCTCCGCCAGGTTACGAGCGAAGTGCAGGTGGATCCACGAGTCGTCGAGGGGGAGGCCCGGTCCGCCGGCGATGAACCGCTCCCGCACGAGATACAGCGAGAGCGGCAGGAGGGCCGCAGCGACTACGAGCGCGTCATCACGAACGGCGGCCCGCACGCTCCCGCCTCTCGCGCACGAACGTGTAGCCCGCGTACTGGACGGGACGCCGCCCGAGGGGCAGAACATAGAGGTAGCGACCGTACGGCAGCTCGATCTCGGTCAGGCCCCGCGGCTCCGGCAGGACCGGGCTCCAGTGATCCACGAACCAGACGAGCTGCCGCACGCCGGCGGGGAGGCGGATGACGCTCTCGGGCGACGGGAGGATCGTCGACGCCAGTCGGGGCGCGTAGAAGCTCGGCGCCTCGTCGTCGACCCGGAGCTGGTAGATCGGATACTCGGGAAGATAGAACATCGCGTGCCGCAGCCAGGTGTAGGAGCGGGGGTTCCCGAGCTCGGTCACGATGGCCGTCTCCTGCGGGTCGTAGAGGCCGCGGATGCCGTCGACGAACGTCCGCACCACGGCTTCGTGCTCGCGCAGGGCCGCCGCGGTGCGGCTCCAGATCCAGTTGTTCGCGTCCTCGCTCGCCAGGCGCTGCCAGGCCGGGACGCCCGGCTCGAACCCACGAGGCGCCGGGCGCGCGCTCACGAAGAACGATCCGTCGATCAGCACGATGAGCAGCACCAGCGCGGCCGGGACCAGCAGGCGGGCGCGCGCGGACCAGGCCCGTGGCGCGTAGTCGGACACCGTCGCCAGCAGGACGCGGGCGAGCAGGATGACGAGCGCCGGCAGGAAGGTGAGCACGTAGCCGGCCTGGCCGAAGTGCACGAGCGTGTAGACCAGCACGGGGGGGATGGTCCACACGAGCAGGAACCCTTCCGTACGGCCCCAGCCGTGCCGGCGCACGTAGAGGGGGATCAGGAGCGAGGCCAGCGCCAGGGGCCCGAGGGCCACCACGACGGACTCCAGGAGGTACCGCGCCTGGGCCAGGGTCACGTCGAGCGTGGTCGTGCCGATCATGGTCGGCTTCACCATCGTCTCCGCGAGCTGCGCGGACGCCCCGAGGTATCGCCGGAACCCCCCCGTCAGCCAGATCATCGGCAGGAACCAGGTCAGCGCCGCGCCCGCCATCAGGGCGAGTCCGCGCGCGATGGACCGCCCGGGGCGACTGCTGGAGGCAGCGGTGTAGAGCCAGAGCGGGAAGAGAACGATCACGATGGACTGGCGAAACCCGCCGACGACCCCGAGCCAGAGCCCCGCCAGCTCGGCACCCCGATCCCTCCCCTCGAGGGCACGGAAGGCGAAGTAGGCCGCGGTCGACGCAACCAGGGCCTCTCCCGCGTACGTCAGCCCGACCGACCCGTAGAACCAGAACAGCGGGCTCACCGCGAGGAGGGTCGCGGCGCCCATGGCCGTCCGGCGGTCGTAGATCGCGCGAGCGAGAAAGTAGACCGTGAAGGTCGTGAGACCGCTGAACACGACGGCCAGGGTGACGTACGCCGCGTTCGGATCGTGGAGCCACCCGTTCAGCAGGCGTCCCATGAGGACATAGAGGATGTAGCCCGGCGGCTGGGGCTGGTGCTTCTCGACGTCGAATTCGCTGAGCGCCAGCGCGAACTGGACGGCGTCCCAGTTGTACAGCATCCGCGTGCGGTAGGGCAGCCTCGAGAGAACGGTGAGGAGCGAGAGGGCGAGGGAGAAAGCCAGATCGCGACGATCGACACCTCCCCGCATCGCAAGGGAGGAGTATACACGATGCAGGGGCAGGGCTCGTCGGGGGCGGGGAGCGGCATCGACCCGCGAGCGCCCCGGCGTCCGGCTCGCGCGGTCGAAACCGGGATAAACGGGAGTGGTGAGCTAGGCCTTCTTCTCCTCTTCCTTCTTGGCGGCAACCGTCGGCTCGTCCTTCTGGGCGTCGGTCACGCCTTTCTTGAATTCCTTCACGCTCGATCCGAGGGACCGGGCCAGCTCGGGCAGGCGGCTGGCGCCGAACAGGATGAGGACGATGACGAGAATCAACAGCAATTCCTGGTACCCCAAGCCAAACATGAGACAACTCCTTTCTGGTTGCGCCCCCACCTTAGCGCGCTCCTACTCCCGGCGCAAGACCCGTCTTTCTCCCACGCGCTGGGTGACACGCTGCGCGTCGAAGTACTCGAGCAGCGGGATCGCGTACTTCCGCGAGATGCCCAGCAGATCCTTGACGTCGGCCGGCGCGATTTCCTTCTTCTCCCGGAGCAGGGCGACCAGCTTCTCCTCGATCACCCTGAGGGCCTCGGCGTGGAAGTACAGCGACTCCTTGACCCGGATCAGCCGCCGGTCGGCGACGAGGAGCTGGAACAGCTCGTCTTCCGAATTTTCGGGCGTAGGAGGAGCGGCGCCCGCCATCCGGAACTCTGCCTCGATCTTGTCCACGACCTTCTGCTGCTCCGGCGAGAGGCGGACCGAGTGGGCGGCGAGGCGCACCTTGTCCCGCTCCGATCTGACCACGTCTTCCGCCTCGAGCGCCCCGACGAGGTGGCCGAACACGCGCTCGCCGGCACCGCCGGCGCGCCCGCGCAGTTCCTCGCGCGAGATGCCGGATTTCAGCGGGTTCTTCCGGTGGAACTCTCCGAGAAGGCGGAGCACCTCCGTCCGGAGACGATCGCGGGTCTCGCGGTGCAGGAACCAGTCCCGGTCGAGGACAATGACGGTCCCCGAGGACTGGAGCTCGGCGAGGACGGAACGCAGGCGCTCCGGGCCGAGTGGCACCCGGCCGGAGAGCCCTTCGAGCCGCATCCCCGAGACTCCCGCGTGCCTCACGTGCTCCTCGACCACCTCGGCGTCGCTCCCCCGCTCGAGAAGCGCGAGATGCGCCAGGAGCGCCGGAGCCTTCCGCTTGAAGCGCGGCGGGCTCACGTCGAGCAGCGTCCCCCCGCCGATCGTCTGGATCGGCGAGTAGGACCGGATCACGAACCGGTCGCCCGGGAGCGCGACCAGCTCCCGCTCGAGCCGGAACCGGGCGTGTGTCGATTCTCCCGGCGCGAGCTCGGATCGGTCGAGCAGGAGGACTCGCGCCATGATCTCGCTCGTCCCGGTGTGGAACCGGACCCGATCACGCGTCTCGAGCGGCCGCGGCGCATCCGCGAGCAGCTCGAGCGCCGCGTCGACGAGAAGGGAGGAGACAAGCGTCCCCGGGGCCCCCACCACGTCGCCGCGCTCGATCGCGGCCCGATCCACCCCCTGCAGGTTGATGGCCGTGCGCTGGCCCGCCAGGGCCGACTCGACGGACCGGCCGTGCACCTGAAGGCCACGAACCTTCGCCTGCGGGCCTCTCGGGTACACCTCGACCCGGTCGTCGACCTCGAGCCGGCCCTCGGTCAGCGTCCCCGTCACCACGGTGCCGAACCCCCGAACCGTGAAGACTCGGTCGATGGGGAGCCTCGGCAGCTTGTCCGCGGCCCGGGGCGCCACGGCTCGCCCGAGTGCCACGAGCCGCGCCCGCAGGTCCGGCAGCCCGGCGCCGGTCTTGGCCGAGACCGGGACGACCGGCGCGCCCTCGAGAAACGTGCCGCGCACCAGTGCCGCGACGTCGTCGGCCACCAGCTCGATCCAGTCGGGCTCGACGAGGTCTCCCTTCGTCAGCACGATCAGGCCGGACTTGATGTGGAGCAGCGAGCAGATCGCGAGGTGCTCGCGGGTCTGCGGCATCACGCCCTCGTCGGCCGCGATCACGAGCATCGCGATGTCGATACCCCCGACGCCCGCGAGCATGTTCTTGACGAACCGCTCGTGGCCGGGCACGTCGACGATCTCGACCGTCAGACCGTCCAGTTCCTCCAGGTAGGCGAACCCGAGGTCGATCGTGATACCCCGGGCCTTCTCCTCGGGCAGGCGATCCGTGTCGATTCCGGTGAGGGCGCGCACGAGCGCCGTCTTGCCGTGATCGATGTGCCCCGCCGTGCCGACGACAACGTGCGAGATAGTCATCATCAGCGGGGACCCCGACAGGGCCCCCGCACTCCCCCCGACGCCATCAGCGGGGGCCCCAGCCTCCCCGGCACCCGTCCGAGCGGCGGTGGCTCGCCCCCTGCGTCCCCGGTTGTCCGCGCTGACCCCCGCACTCCCCCCGACCCTTGTCCGCGAGGCCTCGTCACCCCATCGAGTGGCCTTGTCAGAGTGCGCCCAGCACTCGCGCGAGGGCTGGCACCTGGACGGGAAAGACCGTGCGGAGATCGAGGAGGAGCCGGTTGTCCTTGATACGGCCGATCACGGGCGGCTGCGCGCGCCGGAGCATGTCATCCAGAGTCTGGGCGGACAGGACCGGCGTGCTGATCGCGAGCGTGGCGGTCGGCAACTCGACGGTGGGAAGGGCGCCCCCGCCGACCTGGGACAGATCTCCCCGGATCTCCGCGCCCAATCGCTCGGCCTGGGCCGCGGGGATCAGGTTGAGCAGCGTTTGCGCGCGGAGCTGGATGGACACCAGCGGCTCCGTCAGGAGCCGGAGCGTGGGAAGCGTCTCGCGGGCCGTCCCTGCCTCGTACGCGTACAGCGTGGCTTCGAGCGCCGCGATCGTCAGCTTCCCGATCCGGAGGGCGCGGTTCAGCGGATTCTTCTCGAGCCGCGCCAGCAGCTCGGCCCGTCCCACGAGAATCCCCGCCTGCGGTCCGCCGAGCAGCTTGTCGCCCGAGAAGGTCACCACGTCGACCCCTGCGGCGACGGTGTCCGGTACGGTCGGCTCGTACGGCAGCCCGGTGTCCCGCAGATCCTCGAGCGACCCCGATCCGAGGTCCTCCATGACCGGGATTCCCCGCTCGTGACCCAGCCCGACGAGCTCGCGCGACGACACCTCCGAGGTGAACCCGACGACACGGTAGTTCGAGGGATGGACCTTGAGGATCAGGGCCGTAGCCGGCCCGATGGCGCGGTCGTAGTCGTCGACGCGCGT
>CAZWXA010000162.1:0-5378 GCA_964637755.1 uncultured bacterium
CCCGCCCGCCGCGCCACCCGTCCGGTCCCAGTTGCCGCCGTTCATGAATAATCCGCGCTCGCCCCGATCGAAACATACTCGGGCGAGCCGCGGCCCGGAGGCCGCGGCTCACGTGCCCCCTACGCGCGGAAGATCGCCCCGAGCCTGCGCCCGATCAGCGCGTTCGCGGCCAGAAGGGTCACGGTCAGGAGCACGAGCGCCCAGACGCCGAGGGCGCTCGCGATGTACGGCCCGTCGCCGAGCCGCTGGAACAGCTCGTAGACCGCCTTGGTGATCGGCCAGTGGGTCTGCTTCTGCGCGAGGATCAGCGAGTCGCTCACCTCGAGCATGGCGAACGCGAAGGCGAGGAGCGCCCCCGCCACCAGGTTGGCGCCGATCAGGGGGAGCGTGATCCGCCGGATCGTGGTCGCACCCGACGCGCCGAGGTTGCGGGCGGCCAGCTCCAGGTCGACCGGCGTCTGTTCCAGGCCCGCGACGACGCTCCGGACGACGTACGGGAGACGCCGCATCGCGTAGGCCACCACCAGGAAGACGGTCGGGTTCGCCTGCACGTCCACGAGGTCACGCAGCCACCTCGTCTGCCGGAACACCGACATGAGCTGCACGCTGAGCGCGAGGTAGCCGAACGCCAGCACCAGCCCCGGCACCGCGAGCGGCAGCATCGCCAGGCTGTCGACGAGGGTCCGCCCGGGCAGCTTCCACCGCACGATCACGTACGCGATGCCGACCCCCAGGAGGACGTCGAGCGCGGCGCTCGTGCTCGCGAAGAGGATGCTGTTCGCCATCGAGGGGAGGGTGAGGTCGTGGGTCAGCGTGCGGGCGTAGTGCTGGAGCGTGAAGACCTTCGGCACGACCGACCGGTACCACGCGCCGGTGCCGCTCAGGCTCGTCAGGACCACCCCGAGGTGCGGGAGGAGGGCCAGGCCCGTCACCGCGACGAATGGCAGGAGGATCGGCACGCTCTGCCAGAACGTGAGCGGCCGCGCCGCCGAGTGGACCGTGGCCTTCGTCACCGCCGCCGCCTGTCCGCGGCCGAGGACGAGCTTGCCGGCGACGTACAGGAGGACACTCGCCAGCAGCGTGACGACGACGAGCGCGTACGGCAGGGGGCTCCCGCTCACCTCGTTGATGCGGTGGAAGATCTGCACCGGCGTCACCGTGTAGTAGTCGAACATGAGCGGCGTGCCCAGCTCGGTGAAGCTCCAGATGAGCACGATCGTGCCGCCGGCGAAGAGCCCCGGGCGCATGAGGGGCAGCGTGATCCGGAGGAAGATCCGCCACCGGGAGGCGCCGAGGTTCGCCGCGGCCTGCTCCAGGGCGGGGTCGAGGTTGGCGAGCGCCGCGGAGGCGTTCAGGAAGAGGACCGGGTAGAGGGCGAGCGACTCCACCAGCACGATCCCGAGGAGCCGGACCGCGCCGAACCAGTCCACCGGCGTGCCAGCGGGAACGAGACCCAGCGCCTGGGCGAGGCTCGTCAGCGCCCCGAAGCGCGCGAGGATCTGGCGCATGCCGATGGCGCCGACGAACGGAGGGAGGATCAGCGGGACGAGCAGGAGCCCGGTGAGAACGCCCTTGCCGCGGAAGTCGAACCGCACCGAGAGGACCGCCAGGGGCACGCTGATCACGAGGCACAGGGCCGTGACGGCGACGGCGATCAGGCCACTGTTGAGGAGACCCCGACGCAGGCTCTGATCCGCGAGCACCGCCCGCATGTAGGCGAGCGTGAAGTGATCCGAGCCGGCGTGGTCGGGGAAGCCGAAGAAGCCGACGCGCACGACGCGGTAGATCGGCCAGAGCAGGAGGACGCCGAAGGCGAGCAGGATCAGGACGAGGACCAGGGCCCGGCGGACGCGGCCGGTCATCTCGCCGCCTCCCGAACCTGCCGGTACTCCCCGCGGAACTCCTCCCGCCACGCCTGCTGGAGCCTCAGGCGCTCGAGGGGTGTCGCCGTCCTCCAGCGCTCCGCGCGGGCGAGCGCCTCCCGCTGATCGAACGGAAAGGTCCCGAGCGCTCGCTCGAGCTCCTCGCGCCGGGCCGAGGCCGCGACGACCGCGCGCGTGTCGCGCAGCTCGTCGAGCAGCTCGACGCAGCACGCCCGGATCAGCTCGCCCACGACGCCGAACGTCCGCTCGCGGACCCGGGACTTGTTGAAGCGCCCGGCGGAGGCGTACGGCTGGAACGGGTCCGTCATGAGGCTCGTGTCCTCGTAGAGGGCGGGCATGATCGGCAGGCGGCGAAGCGCGGTCTGCCGCGGCCCGCCCGGCGCGCCGGGCCGCGTGTTCCAGAGGGACTGGCCCCGCCTGCCGAGGACGAACTCGATGAACCGGACGGCCAGATCGCGGTGCTCGGCGCCCCGGATGAGGGCGATGGGATCGGGGGTGACGATCGTGGCGCCGGCGGGCTCGACGTAGCCGAGGCGGGCGCCGCCGACGGCGTCGATCTGGGACCGCGCGTAGAAGTCGATGGCGGTGCCCGCCGCCGCGTCGCCGCTGCTCACGAGCGCGGGGACGAGCGCCGCGCCGTCCGCGAAGAGCCGCGCGTTGCCCGCGATCAACCGGACCAGCCCCATCCCGTCGGCCCAGCCGGCGTCCTCGCTCCGGCCGGCCTCCGACGCATCCGCCATCGCCCGCTCGACGATCACCATGAACGCCTGCCGGGCCGAGGAGCTGCGGGTGGGATCGGCCAGCGCGATCCAGGTCCGGTAGCGGGCGTCGGCGAGATCCCGCCACGTCCGCGGCTCGGGCAGCCGCAGGAGCCGGAGGACGTCCCGGTTGAACACGATGCCGAAGCTCGAGAGCGCGGTGCCGAACCAGGCCGGCGGGTCCGACCGGTCGTGGAGCGCGACGCCGCCGAGATCGGGTTCTGGATAGGCGGCGCGCATCAGGTCCGGCCGGAGCCGCACGCCGTCGAGACAGCCCAGCCTCTTGAGTTGCTGATCGAAGAGATAATCGCCGCCGCCCCAGACGAGGTCGATCCGGTAGGTCCCGAGCGTCTCGTAGAGTCGCCGGCTGGCCTCGAAGACCCTGACGATCTCGTTGGCCCCGCCGGGGTTGCGGAAGTCGATCAGGACGGGCTGGCCGAACGTGTCACGGTGCCAGGCCGAGAACGCGTCCTGGAACTCGCCGCGGATGGCCTCGTTGTGCGGGCTGATGATGACGAGGCTCTGCGTGCCGCCGCGGGGCGCGTCCCCCTGCCGGCCAGCCGCCACGCGGAGCACGAACGGGGCGGCGAGCACGAGGACCAGCAGCAGGACGGGGCCGTACCTACGCACGCGCGCGCCGCGACCTCATTCGGCGAGCAGGACGACGGCGTCGGCGTCGAACTCCACGGCGACTTCCGCCGGGACGTCGAAGAGCGGCGGGACGCTGATGACCGTGATTCGCTGGCCGTTCACGAGGAGTACGTGCTGGCTCGCCCCGCCGAGGAAGGTCGTCTCGATCAGCGTCCCGACGACGCGGTTCCGGCCCGGTGCCCCGGTCCAGCCGCGCGACGCGGGCGCCGGCACGGGCCCCGGCAGGCCGGAGATCTGCATCTCCTCGGGGCGGATGCTCACCGTGACCCGCGAAGGCAGGTCGCCCGCGGCCCTCGCGGTGAATCGGCCGGCCGCGGTCTCCACCCGGACCATCGAACCGTTCCGCTCGATCACCGTGCCGGGCAGGAGGTTCGCGTGGCCGATGAAGTCGGCGACGAAGCTCGTGCGGGGATTTCGGTAGAGGCTGCTCGGACTCCCGACCTGGATCAGCCGGCCGGCCTGGAGCACGGCGATCCTGTCCGCGATGCTCAGGGCTTCCGTCTGGTCGTGCGTGACGTAGATCGTCGTGATCCCCGCCGCCTTGCAGAGGCGCCGGATCTCCCCGCGCATGTCCAGGCGGAGCTTCGCGTCGAGGTTGGAGAGCGGCTCGTCGAGCAGGAGGCAGGCGGGGTTCACGGCGAGGGCCCGGGCCAGCGCCACCCGCTGCTGCTCGCCGCCGGAGAGCTGCGCGGGCTTGCGATCGCCGAGCGCCTGCATCTGGAGGAGGCCGAGCATCTCCTCGGTGCGCCGGCGTTGCTCCTCCCGCCCGAGGCCTCGCACCGCGAGCCCGAAGCGGACGTTCTCCCGCACGCTCATGTGCGGCCAGAGGGCGTAGCCCTGGAAGCACATCACCGCGTTCCGCTTCTCGGTGCCGAGCGCCGTCACGTCCCGATCGTCGAAGAAGATCCGCCCGGAGGTCGGCTCGAGCAGGCCGGCGATCAGCCGCAGCAGCGTACTCTTCCCGCACCCGCTCGGCCCGAGGAGGAAGAACAGCTCGCCCGCCTCGACCGAGAGCGTGAGATCGGCGAGCGCCACCGTCGGGCCGAACCGCCTCGTGACGTGATCGAGCCGCACCGCCGTCATGGTGACGCGATTGTAGCGCCGGCCCGAGGCTCTGGCCCGTCAGCCCCGGGGCGCCTCGGTGCAGCGGCACAACCGGCCAGGTTCGCGGTATCCTCGCCCCATGGCTTCCGCCATCGTGTCGGCCTTGCACGTGCTGGCCGTGGTTCTCGGGCTGCCGAGCGTGTTCCTGCGCGGGCGCGCCCTGCGGGGGCCGCTGGACGACGCAGGCCTGAGGCGGCTCTTCGCCGCCGACAACGCGTGGGGCGGCGCCGCGCTCCTCTGGATCACGACCGGGCTGCTGCGCACCTTCGGCGGCCTGGAGAAGGGGAGTGCGTTCTACCTCGGCTCGACCCTGTTCTGGACGAAGATGGCGCTGTTCGCCGCCGTTCTGGTTCTCGAGGTGTGGCCCATGGTGACGTTCATCCGCTGGCGTATCGGGCTCGGCCACGGGCGGGCGCCGGACACCTCGGCGGCGCGCAGCCTCTACGTCATCAACCACATCGAGATGGGGCTCGTGATGGTGATGGTCTTCGTGGCCAGCTTCATGGCGAGAGGCTTCGGGTTCCGGTAGGGCGCGACGGCTCGCCCCGCTCCGCGAGACCGGATCACCGGTCCCCGGGTCATCGCGTCAGGCAAGCCGAGAACACCGCCCCGCGCGCATCCAGCCCGCGCCGACCGGTGGCGCGACCGCAGGGGCGAGGACCCGCCCGCCGGGCCGGGACGCTACGTCGTCACCTGGCGGGTGACCGGGGGGCCGTCGGGCGAGTCGTCAACCAAGAGGAGGGCCGCGGTCTCCGTGGTGCGGCGACCGCCGCGAGGCGCGGCCCGAGTTGATCCACCCCGCTCGCCGCGTCACCCGCTGCCCCCGGGCCTCCCAGAGCCGCCGGGCATCTTCCGACCCGGGTCAGAGCCACCCGGAGCGCTTGAAGCGAACGTAGAGGAACGCGGAGACGCCGGCGATCACGGCCATCACCACCGGATACCCGGCGCGCCAGTGCAGCTCGGGCATGAACTCGAAGTTCAT
>CAZWXA010000162.1:5388-8369 GCA_964637755.1 uncultured bacterium
GCCGTAGATGCCGGCGATCATGGTCGGCACGGCGAAGATCGCGGCCCACCCCGCCAGCCGCTTCATCGCGTCGTTCTGGCTCACCGCGATCAGGGAGAGATTGGCCTCGAGGGCGGTGGTGAGCAATTCGCGGAGCGTGTCCACCATCTCGTTGAGGCGGATGACGTGATCGTAGACGTCCCGCAGATAGGGGCGCGTGTCCTCGGCGATCAGCCCCACGTCGAACCGGATCAGGCGGTTGCAGACGTCGGTCAGCGGGGCCACGGCGCGCTTGACCTCGAGGAGGTCGCGCTTCAGCCTGTAGATCCGCGCCGACGCCCCGCGGTCGAAGGCCCCGCGGAAGGTCCTCTCCTCGAGGCGTTCCATCTCGTCCTCGAGCTCGTCGACGATCGGGAAGTACTGGTCGACGATGAAGTCCATCACGGCGTACAGCGCGAACCCCGGGCCCTGGCGGAGGAGCTGGGGGACGGCCTCGCACCGCGCCCGGACCTCGGCGTACGAGCTCGACGGTCCGTGGCGCACCGACACGACGTAGCGGGGACCGAGGAAGACGTGCGTCTCGCCCAGCTCGATGCGACGGGTCTCGCGGTTCCTCTGCGCGGTGCGCAGCACGACGAACAGCGACTCGCCGTACCGCTCGAGCTTCGGGCGCTGGTGGGCCCGGTGCGCGTCCTCGACCGCCAGGTCGTGAAGGCCGAACGCCTGCTGGACCTCCCGCAGCAGTTCCTCGCCGGGCTCGTGGAGTCCCACCCAGACGAACCGGTCCGGAGGCTCGAGCGCCTCCCGGAGCTTGCTGATCTCGACATCGGCCACGCGCCGGCCATCCGCGTATGCCGCGCAGGTGACTACCCCGTCCATCGCCGTCGCTTACCTCGCTCGTGGTCGCCGGCCGGACCGTCCAGAATTCGGGCGCCGCGGCCGGCAGTCTCGCGATTCAGGATCTGTGGTCAGCGAGGGGCGGCATGACCGCGCTCCCGGGAGCGGCTATTTCTTGAGGAAGGTCCGAACCATGGCCACGAGCCTCCAGCGGTCCTCGTCGGACAGCAGAGTCCCCCACGCGGGCATCGCGCCCTTGCCGTTCGAGATCTTCCAGAACAGCTCACCGTCGGTCTGGGCCTGGACGGTCGGCGCCCCGATGTTGATGGACGGCACCGAGTGCAGGCGGACCATCCTCCCGAGCCCGTCGCCGTCCGGGCCATGGCAGCCGTCGCAGTAGATGTCGTAGGTGGCCCTGGCGAAGGCGAGGGCCTTGGGCGTCGTCGGGAACGGGCTCTTCAGCTCCTTGGCCGCCGCCGGCGCGACGAAGGGCTCGGCGAGGCACCGGGCCTTCTCTTTCGTGGCCTCCGGGTTGTGGCAGGCCGTGCACGGGGCGATCGGCGCACAAGGAGCCGCCGCCTCTTCCTCCGCCGCCAGTCCGACCGCCCCCGGCGCGAGTGCCGACCCGACCACCGCGACACATACGACGAGCCATCTGAGACGGGCCATCTCCCCTCCGGTCATGTGGGTGAACCTTTCCTGGGTGAGTCTCCGAGCCTCTTCCAGCCGAGGCAGAGTAACCCTCCAACGCGAGAGGGGTCAAGTGCAACCGTACGCGCGAGGCCCCGCAGGGGCGCGAACGCGGGCGCGGGCGGGCTCGACCCGGCTGGCGACACGGTCGTAGCGCGCCGGAACGCGATCCGGCGCCTCCCACGCCTTGATTCAGCCGGGCGCTACGAGTACCGTTATGCTTCTGTCGGAAGCGGGGATGGGCGGCGGTCAACGGGCGGAAGCACCGAGTCCGGGCGAGGACGCCCTGCACGAGCGGTTCATGCGGGAGGCGCTCGCCGCGGCCCGGCGGGGCGCAGCCGGGGGCGAGGTCCCGGTCGGCGCCGTCATCGCCATCGGCGGGGAGATCGTGGCGACCGCCCACAACCAGCCGATCGCGCTCAGGGACGCGACCGCGCACGCCGAGGTGCTCGCGATCCGAGAGGCGAGCCGGAATACCCGCAACTACCGGCTCGGCGGCGCGACGCTCTATGCCACGGTCGAGCCCTGTATCATGTGCTGCGGCGCGATCGTCAACGCCCGCATCGAGCGTTTGGTCTTCGGCGCTCCGGACCCCAAGGCCGGGGCCGCGGTGTCGCTCTACCGGCTGCTGGATGACCGCCGGTTGAACCACGTGGTCGAGGTGACGGGCGGCGTCCTGGCCGGCGAGAGCGCGGCCTTGTTGACGGAGTTCTTTCGAGCCAGGCGAGGCTGATTCGCAGAGGGATGGCTCACTCAACTTGAGACCGTATGATTCGGTATGACTTCGCCGGAGGACTTCTGTGATCTTCGCTGACGCCGGCTGTCTCGATCGCCTGCTCGGACGCGGGCCCGTGTTCCTCGCGATGCTGACCGCCACCACCCTCGGCGCGAGTATCTCGGCTGCGCCGCCCGCGATCGCCCAGGAAACGTGCATGAAAACCGACGGACGCGTGACACTCGAGCGCCCGCGCTCGGGTTGCGCCAGCCCAGTCGAGCTGTGCCTGGCGGGCACGGTCACCGGCACGGGATTCCTCGACGGGGCGACATGGCGATTCACCGCCGGCGCGAAGACGCCATCCGGCTCCAGCGTGTCGTACACCGGGGAGACTGTGATCACGGTCCGGACGGGCATGATCACGACCAGCACGCGGGCGAGCCTCGAGAGCGGCACGATCTTGATCCGCGATCAGGTCGCGACGGTCGACGTGAAGGAGGCTCGCCTCATGGGGTCGCGCGAGGTCTTCCAGAAGGGGACGGGCGTGCTATCGACGAAGGGCGCAGGCAGCCTGGAGCAGGGCTTCCCTGCCGAGGTGACCGGGGAGATCTGTCTCCGCAAGTAGGACGCCTCGCCCTGCTCGACCGACCAGAGGTGCGGCCGCCTCGTTCATGCGGCGACCCGCGGCATGCCGACCAGTGTAAGATGCCGGGCACCTGCCGGTTGACGGCGGCGGTGTGCCGGCATAGGATGCCGCTCA
>CAZWXA010000163.1:0-8368 GCA_964637755.1 uncultured bacterium
GGGCGTTCGCGCCCTTCATCAAGGCGCTCAAGAACCGCGTGCCACGACTCTGGGTGGTTGACAAGCACCCCGATGCCCTCAAGCCGGACGAGCGCCCCTTCTGGGTCGCACCCGAGGGCGCCGCCGAGGTCCTGCGGCAATCGAGCGTCGTCATCATCACGGGGTCGGCGCTCGTCGAGGGCGGACTCGACTCGCTGCTGGGCCAGACGGCGACGGCCCGGGAAGTCGTCCTTGCGGGTCCCACGGCATCGCCCTGGCCGTCGCCGTTCTTCGAGCGCGGCGTCACCGTGCTCGGAGGTATCCGGGTGCTGGACGGTCCGGGGATGCTCAGGCTCGTCAGCGAGGGAGGGTCTGGGTACTTCTTCGACACGGTGGCGGAGAAGGTCTGCGTCGTTCGCGACCGCGGGGGCGCGGCCCCTGCGCTACCGCCGGCGATGGCCGCCGTCACGGTACCCGCATCGGGCGGCTCGGGCAGGAGTCCGGTCACGAATCGGTAGCGGAGCGCCCAGAAGAACCTCACCGATCTCGAGCGCCGCCTCGGGCGACGCCGGGGCGTCAGGTCGGCTACGGCGCCGCCGGCTTCTGCCGTCCGGACCTCTCGGCGTCTCTTCGCTCGACGTGAAGCAGCCTCTCGAGCCGGTCACACCGGGTCTCCCAGTGGTCGCACGTCGCTCCCGTCCGCTCGGCCGCGAGTCCGGTGTACCGCTCGGGCTCTTCGAGCACACGTCGCTGCTCCTCGCTGAGCTTTTCCAGGTACCGGCTCGCCTCGGGGTCCCCCGCGATCAACTCGGTCAGCGGCCGGCCGCTCTCCCGTGCCTTCGCCACCAGCTTCCGGGCGTGGGTATGGCCGTCCGGGTGGCCGCTGAGGCTCAGGAGGATGTACAGGGGCTCTGCGAGCGTCTCGCCCTTCGCCGTGTCGAGGTTTCGCCGGATGTTCGATTCCTGGATGCCCAGGTCTTGCACCGCCCTGGTGAGACGAGCGACGGAGTACGTGAAGCCGGTGAAGAGCTCGCTCACGAATCGCGACGAGGCCGAGTTGGTGAGATCCCGCTGGTGCTCCGAGATCTGGTCCATGTAGACCGTCATCATGCGCGGCATGAACGCCTTCCACATGCTCTTCACGAACTCGAAGTTCTTCGGATTGAGCTTGTGCGGCATGGTCGAGGAGCCGACCCGCGCCTCGTCGTAGATCTCCTGGGCCTCGGCGATCTCGCTCCGGTGCAGCTGGCGCACGTCATCGGCGAGATTGGCGATGACCCCGAAGGTCGAGACCGCGGCGTGGACCAGATCCGTGACGTACTCGGGGTGAACGATCTGCGTCGACACCTGGGTGTCGACCGGAGCCAGACCGAGCTTGTGCAGCAGCGCCTTCTCGATGCCCGCCGCGTCACGAAACCCCAGCCGGAGCGCGCTGTACGCGCCGACAGCGCCGGAGAACTTGCCGCGCAGGTTCTGTCTCGCCCGCTCGAGGTTCTCCGTCCGCTCGCCGAGGCGAGCCACGTAGTTGGCGACGAAGTAGCCGAACGTGATCGGCTCGGCGAACTTCCCGTGCGTCCTGCCGATCTGCGCGGTGCTGGCGTGGAGGCGAGCCAGCCGGATGAGCGCCCTCTGGAGGGCGATCAGCTCCGGCAGGACGACGTCTCGCCCAAGCTCCTTGAACCGGAGCGCCGTGGCGGTGTCCGTGATGTCGTTCGACGTCGCGAAGAGGTGGACGAAAGGCTTCAGCTCATCGGCGAGGCGTCCCCGGATGCGGTTCACCAGCGCGCGAACGGCGTGGCCGATCCGCTCCTCCTCCTGGTAGACTTCCTCGGCCGTGATGTCGCCGCAGGCTCGCTCGACTTCGTCGCCGAAGGAAGGGGGCGCGACGCCGTGCTCTGAGAGCACCTCTGCCAGGGCGATCTCCACCCGCATCTGGTACCGGAGGAACGCGTCCTCCGAGACGTACGGCTTCAGCTGGGCGAAAAACGCCGGGTCGGCGCCGTAATACCGGGAGTCGATCGGACAGGCCATCTCGAACGGGCGCAGCCCCGTCAATTCTTCATCTCCTTCTCGCAGGCCGATTGCACACGGTCATCGGCCGGACGGTGAAGATGGTCGAATTCGGTCCGGGTGCCTGGGAGGCGACCGCCGTTCTCCCTGACTGGCATACCACGGACGAGCAGGATACCCCCCCGACACCGGGATCGCAACCCCGCGTAGTGTATCCCGATCTCGGTCCGGCTCCCGAGGAACCGCTGGATCTCTCCGATCACCTGGACCTTGCGAGGCAGCTTCCGCATTCTCGCCTTCGCGACCTCGACGGCCTTCGTCGTCAACCCCTCGAAGCCAAAGCCCCGGATGCAGGCCGCCGAAGCCCGCGCTCTGCTGCTGGACACGATCCGTCCGGCAGTCGGGGCGGACCCAGGTCGAATAGGCGCGCCGGCTGGCCATCGACTAGACTCGGCGCGCAATGCTTCGACGGAATGACGGTCTCGTCTCGGCCCTGCTCCTGTTGAGCTTGATGAGCTTGCCGTCGTCAGTGTCGCACGCCCAAGCTCGTCGCGTGGCTGTGCTCGACTTCGCCAACGCGGCGAAGGACCCCTCCTCTACGAGCGGGCGCTCGACATCGCGGACCGGCTGGGAACGCCCGAGCGCGAAACCTACCGCCGACTGCGAGATGAGATGCGTCCGCCGTCGCGGTAGTCCTCGTTCATCGGACATCGCGGCGGGAGGTGCGCTCGTCGTATCGCTAACGCCTCACGCCGTGGCCAGGCCATGCCGCGCGTGGCAGGTGTCACCGACGAGCTGGCTGAACAGGTGTCGGTCCCGTAGCTTGACTTCGTCGAGGTTCCGCGACTGGAGGTCCGCCACGAGCCGCCGCAGGTACGCGGACGCGACCCGCTGCTCCTTCTGCTGGTCCGCTCCGAGCTTCACCACCCCGCGCCGGGTCCCGAACCCCAGGCATTCCTCGGCGTGCCCGAGCAGCTTGAGCTTCGCGTCGAGCTGGTACAGGTACGCACTGTCCCCGCTCGCCCGCTCGCGGTAGAGGCGATCGATCAACGCGACCTCCGCCCGGAGCCGCCACACCAGCAGGTCCACCTGTCGCTGGACGCGCTCGGCCCGACCCCGGCTGACGTACCCAGCATCGACGGCGGTGAGAAGGCTGTAGAGCATGTGCGTGCCCGCGCACGTGAGCTGGTGCACCGGAGCCGGCACCGCCTCCGCGCCGCCGGCTCCCCTTGCGTCGGCGAGTGGCCGCGATGCCACCTCGAGCAGGCGAAGCATCTGCTCCACCACCGCATCGAGATCCACGGTCTCGCCCCAGGCGTTGCTCCATTTCCCGCGCGGCGGCGGCGTGGTCCGGGCCAGCGCTGTCACCGTCCACGGCAGCGCGTTGGAGTCCGACTCGACGACCTTCGACCGGAACCGGGCTCGCGCACCGTCAACCAGGTCCTGGATCGTCCGCCGGCGGCCCTCGTGGGTGAACGCGTGCTCGACGCCAACGCCGGCATCCAGGAGCGCCTCGCTCAGGAACATGTCCGGGTGCACCTCGACGTCACGCGGGAATCCGAGGACCGTCTGCCCGTTCGCGGGCATCGGCGCGACCCATCGCTCGAGCAGGTAGTCGACGGCGCGCCGGCCCCCCTGGATCGTGAAGTCTCGCCCCATCGCGCGCACGCCGTGCGCCACGGCCCACGGGTCGTCGGCCGCGGTCGCGTACCGGCGGATGATGGACAGGTCGGGATCGGACGCCCGGGCCACGCCGCCACCTGCCGCCCCGATCGTGAGGAACGCTCCGGCGCCGACCAGGAACCGTCGGCGACTCGGCCAGGCGTGGCACGTGGCAGGATAAAGGAGATCAACGGTCATTCGCGGTCCCTCGGTGACCCGAGTGTCTGTTCACTGTACCTCGATTCGACTCTGCCCTACGAGGCCTTCGCCGTCGCGTTCCGCCGGCCCCCACGGGCAGGCTCGCGCTCCACGATCCGTGTCCCCGAGCAGAAGGGCGGGCCAGGGCTGGTCGAGGGATCCAGGATCGCGGCAGCAGGCGCCTGGGAAACATACAGGGCCACTGACCGGGTCCGCGGCGGGCCCGGCTCGACTTCGTCATCGCCAGCCCGAGCCGTGGTGGCGGGACGGCCTCCGTGGGCCCAAGGTCCAATAGGCGGGGGGGACCGTGTCGACTAGAGTCAAGAACGATGAAGTCCGAGAGCGTCCTTCCCGCACGCGTTCGAGGAGGTGAGGAGCGGTGATCGAATCAGGCAACGGGGCCGGCTGACTGGCTTCGTCGGCGACGTCCTGGCTGGCGCTCTCCGGATGCCGCAAGGCTCGGACTCGACCATCACGGACACACGGCCGCGGCACAGAAGCGGGAGTCCTGTCACCAGCTCCTATTCACCGTTCCACCAGAAGTTCGAGGCGGAGGGAAGATCTGATGCGTGATCTCACGAAAGTGAACGCGCTGCCTGCGATGGCCATCCTCATTCTCGTTACCTTCCTCCTCGGATGTACGTCGGGGATGGAGTACGCCCCGAAGGGCAGATTCTCGTACTACCCCCCGGAACTCCCCGCCGCGGATAGAGCCACTGAGGGGGCAAGGATGGCCGGCAGGGATCGGGAATGCCCTGACGAGTTTGGACGAGTCCAGCAGATGAGGAACGATGCGTACGAGGTTTACACGTCGTGCGACGTCGACGAGGGACTGGCAAAGGCAAATCAGACCACGAGCGGGGCGAACGCTCTTTGCCCGAGGAAAGTCGCGCAGGTTGTCACGCCTGTCTTCACGCCTGCTTTCACGCCCGAACCTGTAGCCCCGGCGCCTCCTCCCGACTACACGGGCCCTCGCGGCCCAGCGGGCGCGACCGGCCCCAGAGGTCCGCAAGGCCCGACCGGACAGAGGGGCGCTCCGGGCGCTGACCTGGCCGGTCCTCCCGGCCCAGCGGGTTCGACCGGCCCCGCAGGCGCGCAAGGCATGACCGGACTGACCTCGTTCAGCAACTTCCTCTTCGATTTCGACAAGGCGGACATTCGGCCTTCCGAGACCAACAAGGTCGGGGAGATCGCGGCCTACATGAGGCAGAATCCGTCCATCCAGGTCGGAATCGACGGCTTCGCCGATCCGCGCGGCACCGACGTGTACAACCAGGCCCTGAGCGAGCGTCGTGTCAACGCCATCCGTGACGCGCTGATCGACGGCGGAGTGCCGGCTTACAAGATCCAGACGGGCGCCTTCGGCGAGATGCGGCCCGTGTGCGATGAATCCACCGAGTCGTGCTGGCAGCGCGACCGGCGCGTCGAGGTGGTGATCGGCACCGGCGAGTAGCCCAGTCCCCGCAGTTCGAGCAGGCGAACGGCGCGATCGCAAGGTTGCGCCGTTCGCCTCTGGTTTCGACATCTATGCCCTGGCTTCCGGGACCACGATGCGTGTTTGCGGGAATCCCCCACCGCCCACCGCCGGGCTATGGCGATTCCCCCGGGCGTCGCGTCTGAGAGGAGTGCCCGTCGCCAAACCGCGTTCTTCGGGTGTTGCCCTGGTGCTCGGCGAGCGGCGGCCGAGGCGACGCTGAAATAACGGCACGGCCACATGCTCCATTTGAGACCCTGGTTCTTCGGTGGTACCCTTGGCTCGCCGGCAAGGTCCGAGAGAAGATCGTGAGGATGGTCTTCTGAGCCGGAGCGAGCAGGATGCCACTTCCGAGGCCGGACGCCCCGCGTGTGATCATCATGACGCTCCACGAAGAGTCTCGCCCGCTGGGCCGGGCCGCCGGCAGGGACGGCTAGGTCGAGTTGGGACTTCGAAGCCTGCTTCACCGCGTGTCGCGCCGGCAGGAGAAGTTCTTGCTGGAGGAGCGCTTGAGGTTCGAGACGCTCCTCTCAGAACTCTCGGCAGGGTTGATTCACGTCCCGGCCAGTGGTATCGACCCGGCGCTCCAACGCGGGCTCGAGCAGGTCGCCACGTTCCTGGGCGCGGATCGAGGGCATCTCGACGAATACGTTGGAGGCGGGCCTGGCGTCCGCATGTCGTGGGCGCCGCCGGGCATGCAGGAGTCGGCGCGGGTCCTGGACGCCGGCCAGTTCCCCTGGGCGGCCGCGAAACTGTGGCGTGGGGAGATCGTCCGGTTCTCTCGGATCGACCAACTTCCGGCGGAGGCGGCGATCGATCGGGCGAGTTACCAGCGCGTGGGCTCCCGCTCGCACGTATCGCTCCCGCTGCGCGCCGGTGGACCCATACTCGGCGTGCTCTCCTTCGGCTCCGTTCGTGGCGAACGCGCCTGGCCGGATGATCTCGTCGCGCGGCTCCGCCTCCTGAGCGAGGTCTTCGCCAGCGCCCTGGAGCGAAAGCGAATGGATCTCTCGCTCACTGACCGCCTGCGCTTCGAGAAGCTCCTCTCCTCCCTGTCGGCCGCCTTCAGCCATCTGTCGGCCGCCGATTTCGATCGAGAGGTCCAGCGCGGGCTTCGCCAGGTCGTCGACTTCCTGGGGGTTGATCGTGGCAGTTTGATCGAGTTCTCCCGGGACGGCACCGCCGCCCGGGCATGGGCGATCGAGGAATGGATGGACGTGGGCGAGTTCCCCTGGATGACGGCCCGGCTGCAACGCGGAGATGTCGTCAGCGTTTCGCAGTTCGAGGAGCTCCCGGACGAGGCGGCCGTGGATCGGCGGAGCTATCTCGCGCACCGTGTCAAGCCTCAGGTCGCGGTGCCTCTGCTGGGGGCTGGCGGCGTCGTGGGGGGGCTCGTGTTCAGCACTGTGGGCGCCGAGCGCGCGAGGTCGGACGAGCTGATACAGCAGCTCCGCCTCCTGGGGGAGGTCTTTGCCAATGCGCTATCGCGCAAGCAGGCGGAACTCGAGGCACAGCGACTTCGGCAGGATCTGGCCCACATCGGCCGGGTCTCGGCCATGGGAGAGCTCACCGCGTCGCTGGCCCATGAGCTGAACCAGCCGCTGACCGCGATCCTCAGCAACGCTCAGGCGGCCCAGCGTCTGCTCGCGGCCGACGTCGTGAATCTCACCGAGGTCCGCGAGATCTTGAAGGACATCGTCGATGACGACAAGCGGGCCGGTGAGGTGATCCGCCGACTGCGCGGCCTCCTCAAGAAGGGCGACCTCGAGTTCGTGTCCCTCGACCTCAATGAAATAGCCAGTGAAGTGGCATGGCTCATGAGGAACGACGCGCTCACCCGCAACGCGTCGATGGGCCTCGAGCTTGCCCCCGACCTGGCGAGAGTCCACGGTGACCGGGTCCAGCTGCAGCAGGTGGTGCTGAACCTCGTGCTCAATGGCCTCGAAGCCGTGCGGGAGCCCGGCGCGGGTGGCCAAACACTCACCATCCGGACGGCTCGGGACGGCGCGACGTCCCTCAGGCTCGAGGTTCAGGACTCGGGGATCGGGATCGACGAGGCCAATCTGGACCGCATGTTCCAACCACTCTATACGACGAAGGCACAGGGACTGGGGATGGGCCTGGCCATCGCGCGCACCATCATCGAGGCGCACGGCGGCCGGGTGAGCGCCGCGAACAACGCACATGGCGGCGCCACGGTCCATTTCACGTTGCCGCTGGCCACGGTGGACCAGCAATGATTGCGGTCGCGCCGGTGGTCTTCGTCGTGGACGATGACCCCTCCGTGCGGAAGAGCCTGACTCGGCTCCTTGCGTCCGCCGGGTACGCGGTCGAAGCGTTCGCGTCGGCCCGAGAGTTCCTGGCGCGCGAACGGCATGCCGGTCCCTGCTGCCTGGTGCTGGACGTGCGGATGCCAGGCCTGACCGGGCTCGATTTGCAGGAGTCCCTGGCGGTGGCAGGGCGCCGGATGTCCATCGTCTTCGTCACGGGCCATGCCGACGTCCCGATGAGCGTCAAAGCCATGAAGCGCGGGGCGCTCGATCTTCTCACCAAGCCGGTCGATGCCAAGGATCTCCTGGGAGCCATTGAGCGGTGCGTGGCGAGGGACGTGCAGGCTCTGGGTGAAAAAGCCCGCCTCACGGAGATCCTCGCGCGCGTGAAGCTGCTGACCCCGCGCGAGACCGAGGTGTTCGCCCTCGTCGTAACCGGTATGCTGAACAAGCAGATCGCGGCCGATCTCGGTATCAGCGAGAAGACGGTCAAGGTGCATCGCGCGCGGGTCATGGAGAAGATGCGGGCGCGATCGGTGGCCGAGCTGGTTCGCCTCGCCGACCGAGTGGGCGTGATCGTGCCGAGGTCGTGATCGCCACCCCCCCTCGTCTCGCCCCCCGCTGAAGACAATCACCCTTCCTGTCTTCTGACCGGCTCCTCGCGGGACCGTTCGGGCGGGCGAGCCCCCGGACGCGCGAAGCGCCCCCGGGGCCGCGGCGGGGGGGGCGCCCACCCGCGCTCCACTCTGAGCCCCGGCCGCCGGCCTCTCCTCCC
>CAZWXA010000164.1:0-8352 GCA_964637755.1 uncultured bacterium
GAGCGTGCCGGCCAGGCGCGGGTCTTCGAAGTGGACCTTCCGATGGCGATCCCGGTGCGCGAGACGTACCTGGAGGTTCGGAGCGTAGCCGAGGGGGACGTGGTGACCGTCGTCGAGCTGCGTTCACCTGCGAACAAGCGACCGGGTACAGGCCGACGGCTCTACCTCGAGAAGCGGGCGGTGATCGTCGCCACGCGGACCAGCCTGGTGGAGATCGATCTCCTGCGCGGGGGCGCGCGCATGCCCATGACGGGGCCGCCCGTCTCGGCCGACTACTGCATCCTGGTGAGCCGAGGCTGGCGACGCCCGAAGGCGGAGCTTCTTACGTTCGGGGTCCGGGACCCGATCCCGGCCGTGCCCGTGCCCCTGCGTGCTGGCGAGGAGGACGCGACGGTGGAGCTGGGGCGGGTCCTCGCCGGGCTCTACGACCGGGCGAGCTACGACCTCAGGATCGACTACCGTCGGGACCCGGTGCCCCCGCTCTCCGGTGATGACGCGGAGTGGGCCTCGGGATTTCTCGCCGCGCACGGTGCCAGGGGTTAGGGGAGGGGACGGTCGGTGCGGACTCCGTCGGCACATCCGGACTGCTCCGGGCCTGGTCCCCCGCTCCGCCGTTGGCGCCCCCGTACGCCCGCGGCCGATCTGGGCGCGCGGGTCGTCGCCGAGTTCCCCGCTTGATGGTGGTCGGTCAGCGTTGTATCGGGACCGGCAGATGGATCCGAGGCATGCGGGGCGTCTGCGTACGTGCCCGTTTGCCAAGCGTCGGCGCGCCGTGCCAGAATTTCCCCCGATCGTGCTCGACGAGCCACTAAATCCAACCGGAAAATCTTGGAGCGAAGGATGAAGTGTCCGGGCTGCACCTTCGAGAACCCGCCCGGAATGCTGTTCTGCGGTCGCTGCGGCGGCAAGCTGGTCAGTAGCTGCCCTTCGGGCGGCTCCGAGAATCCGGCGGGGTTCGTCTTTTGCGGCAAGTGTGGCTCACGCCTCGCCGAAGCGACCCGGCCGCCGGCTCCACACCTCGCCACCTCCGATTCGCCGAGAAGGCATATTCCCGCGCACCTGGCCGAGCGGATTCTCACCTCGAAGAGCGCGGTGGAAGGGGAGCGGAAGCAGGTGACGGTGCTGTTTGCGGACGTGAAGGGGTCGATGGAGCTGCTGGCGGAGCGGGACCCGGAGGAGGCGCGGGGGCTGCTGGACTCATGAGGAGGCCCCGGACAACCAGATACGGCGAGTCCTGGCTCCGCACCTGCCCGTCGAGGGCCATGGCGAGGGTGCGCTCGATGAGGGCGGGCACACGAGCAAGCGCAACGGCACGGTCACAAGGCGTCAGCCTGGCACGTGCTGGCCGGACCTGACCGCGGCGCCGACCGTCCCCGTCACCCGGCGAGCCGGGTTCCACCCCTGGAAGGCGAACTGCCGGAGCGCGAGGTGATACCCGAGGTTCCGCGGGGCGCTCCACCAGATCCCGACTCGCGAGCCCCTGAGTCGCCGGTAGATCGAGGCCAGAGAGTAGAACCGCCGCGCCGCCCACTCCGTCCCGGCGACGAGCTCCTCGGGCGACATGCGCTTCGGCCGGAAGACGCAGTGCTTCTTCCCGTCGTACTGCGACCAGTCCTCGGTCAGGATCCGCGCCTCGGCGCGGAGCCTCAGGAACGTGGGAGTCCCCGGCATGGGCACGACCATGCTCACCGTGGCCACGTCGACGCACGCCCGCTCGAGGAAGTCGACGGTGCGCCCGAAGATCCCGGGGTCGTCCGCGTCAAAGCCGAACATGATCCCGAGGTGGACGGCCACTCCGTGGCGGTGGAGGCGTTCGATGAGGGAGCAGTAGCCGTCGACGCGGTTGTGCGCCTTGTTGGTCCCGTCGAGGTTCTCCTGCGAGATCGACTCGAGTCCCAGGAACAGGGCCTTGCAGCCGCTCCTCGCCGCGAGCTCGAGGAACTCCTCGTCCTGGGCGGCGTTGAGCGTGCACTGGCTCGTCCACCACTTCCCGAGCGGGGCGAGCGCCCGGAAGAGGCCCTTGGCGTAGCGCGGATGGGCCCCTATGTTGTCGTCCCAGAAGACGACGGCGCGCGTCGGGGCGCGGGCGACCTCGGCAACAACCTCGGCGACCGGACGGTAGCGAACCCGGCCGGGGCCGTAGAGGAGCGGGATCGAGCAGTAGTCGCAGCGGTGGGGGCAGCCGCGCGTCGCGATCGTGACCGTTTTCCCGTAGTGCCGACCCTTGATGAGATCCCACCGGGGCGAGGGCATGCCCGCCAGGCTCGCCTCGCCGGTCGAGCGGTAGACACCCGAGAGCGAGCCGCGCTTCGCGTCCTCGAGGACGCGCGGCCAGGTGTGCTCGGCCTCTCCGGTGACGACCGCGTCCGCGTGCTCGAGGGCCTCGTCGGGGAGCGCCGTCGCGTGGGGACCGCCGAGGACGACGGGGACGCCCCGACGCCGAAACTCGTCGGCGAGGGAGTAAGCGTGGAGCGCCGACGGCGTCGGGGCCGTGATCCCCACGAGGTCCGCGGGCCGGTCGAAGCGCACCGGCTCGACGATCTCGTCGGTGTGGGAGACCTCGTGCTCCTCGGGAGTCAGGGCCGCGAGGAGCGGCATGGTGAGCTGGGGGAACTGGATGAGCCGCCAGTAGCGGAGCCGCCTCGACCCGGGCGACTCGGCGGTGACGAGGTGAATCCGCACGGGCTAATGAGTCTCGCAGAATCGATTAGCCAGCATGAGCGCCCCCCGGCAGTGCCCAGCCCGAGGACCGCGAAGGCGAGCGTGGCCATCGCGATTGCCCTGGGGCCGCGAGTCATCCTCCGCCGCCGCGGGGGCGTAGTCAACACATGGGAGGGGGGAGATTCGGGTGATCCTTGACACCTGCGAGCCGGTGAACCGGCCTGCGCGCGCGCACACAAAACTTCGTCTCCAGGCCCCTCGTGCCGTAGATTGCTTAGCGCGGCACAGCGTGATCGCGTGGCCGCCGTGTTCTTGTCGGTCAACACAGGGGGGCAGGACATCGCCATGGGCCAACAACATCGGCTACTTCGCGCGGCGGTCGTACCCGTCTGGCTGGTCTTCGTCTTCTTTGGGTGTGCGAAGGCGCCCGCGACGACGCTCGCCACGGCTCCCGGGCCGGTGGGGCCAGCGGGATCGGGGGCGGGCTCCGACGGCGACAGCGGCGGTGCGCTCGCCAAGGGCGTTTCCGGAGACCTCGGCGCGGCTCAAGGCTCGGGGCGGGGCGCCGGGGGGCGTGGCGGCGTGCAAGGGGCCGGGGACTCGATCGGCGGCGCCGGCTCGGAGGCGGCCGCGAAGGGCGGCCGGAACGGCTTCACCGGCGACGCGGTCAGGACCGGAGGCGCCGGGGCCGGGGGAGGGCAGGGCGGTTCGCGGCCGGAGCCGAGGGAGTTCGCGGCCATCGCAGCACTCCGCGACATCCACTTCGACTTCGACAGGTACGACATCGGCCCCGAGAACGTCAGGACGCTCACGGGCCACGCGGACTGGCTCAGAGGCCACCCGCGCGATCTCCTGCTGATCGAGGGGCACTGTGACGACCGCGGCACGAACGACTACAACCTGGCTCTTGGCCAGCACCGCGCGGACGCCACGATGCGCTTCCTCGTCTCGCAGGGGGTGCAGGCCGGCCGCATCACCGTCATCACCTACGGCGAGGAGCAGCCGCTCTGCACCGATCAGAAAGACGAGTGCTGGGCGAAGAACCGCCGGGCGCACTTCCTCGTGAAGCAGCGGTAGCCGGATGTCCGCGACCCGCCGGATGTCCGCGCCCCCGTTGTCCGGTCAGGGATTGCGTGACGCAGGCATGCCCGCGTCGTCCGGTCCCACGGCGTAGATGACGAGCGATTGCGGAGCGTCCGCATACACCGGCGTGAGCCAGGGGACGCCGTTCCCCGGGTCGGCGAGCGCCTCGAACTGACGGGAGAACCTCCGGCCCATCCGGTCGTAGACGAGATAGAGGGGCTGACGCTTCGGGAGGGCCGCGCGCAGTTCGGGGAGTGAGTTCGCGCCCGGGAACTTCTGCCAGCGCCGGTGGCCCAGATAGGCCACGTGCGGCTTGTGAGCGACGATCGTCGCGTCTTCCGGCGTGGCCCTCGCCAGGAAGGCGCTGGCGCCGGCGACCTCGTAGGGCTGGCTGGTCACGGCGCGGGTGGTCAGCCTGTACGCCCTCGCCGACGACAACACCAGGATCGGGACGGCGACCGCGGCCACGATCGACCATCTGCCGGCCGCCGGGAGATCGAGTTTCCGCCCCACCCACGCGGCCCCCTCGACGATCGCGTAGGCCGCGAGCCCCGCATAGCAGACCAGCACGTAGAAGTAGTATCGCGCCTCCCAGTGCATGAGGGCCATCACCAGGATGTAGGCACACGCGGACAGGAGGAAGATTGCGACCGATCGGCGCCGCCGGCAGAAGAGACTCAGCACGATGCCGCCCACCGCCAGCGGCCCCACCGGCAGCACGGCCAGGGTGGCCCCGACCGTCTTCCAGGACACCAGGACAACGCTGCGCGCGAGACCGGACAGGAAGTGGAGGGGGTCCCGCAGGACCACGTCCGCGAGCGAGGTGAAGCCGCGGCTCGTTCCGTGGATCGCACGGGCGATGTCCACGTAGTTCGTGCTGTAGATGGGCGACCCGTGATGGGTGTAGGTGAGCCAGAGCCAGGGCGACGTGATCATCAGCACGCACGCCAGGTACGCCGTGCTCGCCGCGAGTCGCCTCGAGAGCCGGCGCTCGTGGCAGGCGAGCGCAACGAGGCAGGGCACGCCCAGGAACAGGCCGTTGTAGCGGGTCAGGTACGCGAGCCCGCTGAGCCCGCCGGCGAGCGCGACCCGGGGCCAGGTTCCCAGGCGGTCGTCGACCAGGACCAGCATCGTCGCGACACAGAGCAGCACGAAGAGGAGGTCCGTGGTCGCCTGGATCGAGAACTTCGTGAACTGGCCGGACAGGAGGAGCATCGACACCCCGAGGAGGGCGGGCACGGAGCCGAAGAGCGTCCGGTAGAGGTGAAACGCGAGGAGCCCCGTCAGCGATGCCGCCGCGAGCGAGAGCCATTTCCCCGACGTGAAGTGGTCGCCCGTCGCGTGATGGAGGAGGGCCAGCAGGGCGGGGTATCCGGGCGGGTTGTAGGTGTTCTCCGGGAAGCGACCGGCCGCGATCCGGTCGGCGTCGGGCGCGTAGGCCGCGTAGAAGTCGGTCTCCGTCCAGTAGGTACCCACGACGCGAAGGTGGGCGGGATACGCCAGCAGCAGGACATACAGGGCGCACAGCGCGACCGCGGCGAGGCTCCCTCGCCACGCGCCTCCCGACCCTGGCGAGTCGGCCGCGGCGCCGGTCACACCCGGTGGCGCCGCCCGGAGGCGAGCCAGCGCCGCAGAGAACCCTCTGTCATCGCCCTGCGCTGATTGCGCCGGCGTTCTGGAGGGCCTCGATCCGCTCGGCCGGGTAGCCGAGGACGCCGGCGAGGACCGCGCGCGTGTGCTCGCCCACGTCGTACGGCGCCGGCGCCCGGGGTCCGACGGGCTGGCCGTCCAGGTGGAACGGCGTGCCCGTGACGCGGACCGCCTTCCGCGCGGGGTGCGACACCTCGGGAAACGCGCGGCGCGCTTCCAGATGGGGATGAACGGCGACCTCCGCGGGCGTGAGCACCGGAGCGCACGGGATCCGGGCCGCGCCGAGGGCGTCCAGCGCGTCCTCCGCCGTCTTGAAGCCCGCCAGCCACTCTCCGATGATCATCCGCAGCGCCGGCCAGTTCTGCCGGCGGGCGATCGGCGTGGAGAAGCGTGGGTCCTCCGCCAGGTCCGGACGGCCAAGCGCGGCCAGCAGCCGGGCCCACATCTGCGGGGCGCCCAGGGTCTGCATGGCGATGTGGCGACCGCCGATCGCCTGGACGACCATACCCGCGCGGGGACCGCGGTACTCGTCGCCGCCGTTGAGGATACTCGCGTAGGTGATGTCCTCGGCCGAGATGAGCGACTCCAGCATCGACACGTCGATGTAGGCGCCCTCGCCCGTCCGCGCCCGCCGCACCAGCGCCGCCGCGATGGCCCCGAACGCGTGCGTGCCCGACAGCACGTCCGCGCTCTGCATGTAGGCCACTCGCGGCCCCGGGAGGTCCTCCTGCTCGAGGTGCATCACGCCGGAGATGGCGTTGATGATGTGGGCGAACGCGGGCCGCTCGCGAAGCGGCCCCGTCTGGCCGTAGCCCGAGATCGAGCAGTAGATCAGCCCGGACTTGACCGCCGCCAGCGTGCGATGGTCGCAGCCGAGGCGGGCGGCCACGCCGGGCATGAAGTTCTCGACGACGACGTCGGCCGCCCTCGCCAGGTCGAGCACCACGTCTCGCGCCGCCGGGTGCCCGAGATCGATCCCCACGCCGAGCTTGCCGGCGTTGACGCGCACGAAGTAACTGCTCTGGTCGCCACGGCCGGCCTCGAGCTGGATGAGCCCGCGCCGGGTGTCGTCGCCCTCGCCAGGGCGCTCGATCTTGATCACGCGCGCGCCGAGGTCGGCCAGGAGGCGGGTGCAGTACGGCCCCGCGAGGACGCGCGTGAAGTCGAGGACGGTGATGCCGTCGAGCAGCGGGGTGGCCGACATGGCGACGAGAATAACAGAGATGACCCGTAGTATCCTCGACGTGCGTGACGCGTTTCACGACACCCCCGGGCAATCGAGGATGAGATGAAGACCTTCACGACCCTCGCCGGGGACCGGTCGATCCGCCTGGCGGTCGTGACGGGGAGCGGACGCGCGTTCACCGCGGGCATGGACGTGAACGTGCTGCGCGACCTGGACGTGCCGCAGGCGAAGGCGATCCGCGTCCTGGGCCGGCGGCCTCAGGGTGCCGGCCGGACGCGCGTGCGCACTTCCGCGGACTCTCCGGCGCGGTAGCGGGCGAGCGTCCGGGTCACCCAGACGATGACCGGGCCGCGCGGCGAATCCACCGTGATCGTCCCCCCCGGGTTGACGCTCAGGATGCGCCCGGCCACGACCGCGTGATCGCCCGGCTCGGTCCACCGGGGGGCGGGGGCCCGGGCCGGCGCGCCGGGAATGCGCTCGAGCCACCCCGGCCTCACGGTCATGCCGATCTCGACGGGATCGCCGAAGCCGTACCGCGTCGCGTCGGTCACCCACACCTCCGTGGGCCCGCGCTCCGATTCGACGATGATCCTGCCCTCGATGTCGATCGCCACGACGCGGGCCGTGACCCGTGTCTGATCCTCGGGCCCGGTCGGGGTGAAGCGGTACGCCTGACCCGGCAGCACCGACGGCTCGCCCCACGGCGCGATCTCGCCCCGCACCGTGACGGCCTCGCGCAATCGCGGGCTGATGGGCTCCGCGGCGCTCACGCGCACCCGGACCTGCCCGTCGTCCGTCTGGAGGGTGACGATCCGTTCCGCATCGTCCCAGACCAGCACCTCGCCGGTGAACCGGTTGGGATCGTCAGGAGGCGGCGCGACGGGCGCCGAGGTGGCGCAGCCGGCCAGGAGAAGCGCGAAGGCGACGCGTCGCGACGGGCGCATGTCAGGTCGATGCCGTCCGGGCGAGCTCGGCCAGGGGACCGCCCGCGGTCATCGCGCCTTCTATCTATCACCTCGGGCACTGCGTTACAATCCCGCCGAGCACGCGAAACCTTTCCCGGAGGAGCCGCGCGATGAACGTCCTCCTGCTCTCGATGCCGGACTCGTTCGAGCACATGCCCCCGGTCGCCATCCGCATGCCGAATGGCGCGCTGACGTCGATCGCCGGGAACGTCGACTCGCACCATCACGTGGCCGTGGCCGACCTCGTCCTGGTGGGGCGCCGCGTGCGGGAGACCCTCGAGTGGCTCGTCCGCGAGCGCCAGCCGGACCTGGTCGGCCTCTCCGTGATGACGTTCCAGCGCCGGACGGCGAAGCGCGTCATCGAGCTGGTGCGCGGCCTCCGGCCGGGCGTGCGCGTCGCCGTCGGCGGGTACGACCCGAGCCTCGCCCCGGACGCGTACACCGACCCGTCGGACGGCGCCGTCGACTTCATCGTGCGCGGCGAGGGCGAGCCGACCTTCCGGGATCTCCTGCGCGCGCTGGAGCAGGGGACGGGGTTCGAGCAGATCGCGGGCCTTTCGTTCCGGCACGGCGGTCACTTCACGCACAACCCCGACCGTCCGGTGACGGGGCTCGAGGCCGGGGAGATCCGGCTGCCGAACCGCGCCGCCCGCGTGCTCGGCGGGTACACGATGATCGGCCGCCAGATCGACGCGGCCAGCGAAAGGGCGAGGACGGAGAGGACAAAGAGCGCGGCAAGGCGGCCGCTCGGGTCCTGCCTCGTGGCGCGGAGCACGAGGACGGCGAGCGCGACTCCGGCGGCGAGGC
>CAZWXA010000165.1:0-4989 GCA_964637755.1 uncultured bacterium
CGGTGCCGCCCGATCAGATGGACGTCATCAACAAGTCGGGCCAGGCGCGCACGTCCACCTCCCCTATCCTCCGCACGGCGTTCCTCCAGCTCGACCAGGCGGGCCGCTCGGGCCCGAACCCCTTCCAGGACCGGCGCGTGCGGCTCGCCGCCAACCTCGCTGCCGACATGGACTCGGTCGTCAAGCACGTGCTCAACGGTCTCGGCGACCGGGTCGCGACGACCGTCAACCCCATGGCCTTCGGCTTCGACCCGAGCCTCAAGCCCTACAAGCAGGACCAGGCTCAGGCGAAGAAGCTCCTGGCCGAGGCCGGTTATCCCAACGGCTTCGAGGTGGGCTTCCTGCAGACCGCGCCGCAGGTGGAGCCGGCCCTGCCCCAGACCTCGGAGGCGATCACCGCCGACCTGGCGAAGGTGGGCATTCGCACCAGGAGGCGCTACGTCGGGGAGCTCGGCCCCTTCGTGAACCTGGTGCGCGACGGCAAGGCCGAGCCCATGTTCGAGTGGTCGTGGGGGTACTACTCGGTGTTCGACGCCGACGCGATCCTCTACGACGTGATGACGTGCGGTCAGGCCTACAGCTACTACTGCAACAAGGTGCTGGACGACCTCGTGATCCAGGGCCGGTCCACCCTGGATCCCAGGAAACGGACGTCGATCTACGCCAGGGCCCAGCGGCTCATCCACGAGGATGCCGCCTACCTCTTCAAGTGGGGGCTCCGCGGTGTCTGGGGCGTGTCGAACCGCATCGAGTACGAGGCGCCGCGCGACGAGATCGACCGCATGTTCGTCGTGACCCCGCGGAAGAAGTAAGGCAGCGTCAGGAAATAACTGAACGAATCATCGTCGCGTGCGGATCGTGCGGATCGGGTGCACCGTGTCATACTCGCTCAATTATTCTCTGACACTGCCTAAAGGCAGCCCATCCGGCCGGGGGTGTGGGCAGCCCCCGTTCCGCCCGTGCCGATGAGACGCTACATCACCCGCCAGCTCCTCCAGCTCGTCGTCGTCATCATCGGCATCTCCCTCCTCGCCTTCACCATCCTGCATGTCCTCGGAGATCCCGTGCTCCTCCTGCTCCCGCAGAACGCCGGGAAGGAGGAGTTCGAGCGCTACCGAAGGCTCCTCGGCCTCGACCAGCCGCTCTACGTGCAGTACTGGAAGTTCGCCAGCCGGGCGGCGCTCGGCGATTTCGGCACGTCGTGGTACGCCGACACCCCGGCGTTCACGCTCGTCCTGGAGCGGATGCCCCCCACGATCTACCTGACGCTGGCCGGATTCTTCGTGGCTCTCCTGATCGCCCTGCCCCTTGGGATCCTGTCCGCGCTCAAGCGCCATTCGTGGCTGGACAGCCTCTGCACGGCCCTTGCCGTGGCCGGCCAGGCCATGCCCCTGTTCTGGCTCGGGATCATGCTGATCATCATCTTCGCCGTGCGACTCAGGGCACTCCCTGCCTCCGGCTACGGCACGTGGCAGCACTTCCTCTTGCCGTCCTTCTGCCTGGGGGCCGCCCTCGCCCCGATCACCATGCGGCTGGTCCGGTCCGGCGTGATGGAGGTCATGAGCATGGAGTTCATCAAGACCGCGCGCGCCAAGGGCGTGGCCGAGCCGATGGTCGTGGTCAAGCACGCCTTCCGCAACGCCTGCATCCCGGTGCTCACGGTGCTCGGGCTCCAGTTCGGCCAGCTCCTCGGCGGCGCCATCATCACCGAGACCGTCTTCGCCTGGCCGGGGGTGGCCACCCTGACGGTGGAATCCATCCGCAACCAGGACTTCCCGGTGGTCCAGTGCGCGGTGGTTCTGCTCGCCCTCGTGATCGTCACGGTGAACCTCGTCGTGGATCTCGTCGTGGGCCTGATCGACCCGCGGATCCGGACCGGGGTATGAGGGCGGGCAGCGCGCGCACCGAGGTGGATCTGGCGGGCGTCGGCGACGCCGGCCGGGCGGAGCCGACCGCGCGGCGGGCGGCCCTCCGTCGGCTGCTCCGCCTGCGGTGGGGGCTCGCGGCCGCGGTCGTCCTGTTGCTGATCGTGGCCAGCGCCGTCTTCGCCCCGTGGCTCGTGCCGCACGACCCGCTCGACGTGAACATCCGCCACCGGCTCGCGCCGCCGGCCTGGATGGAGGGCGGCACCTCCCGGCACCTCTTGGGCACCGATCAGGTCGGCCGGGACCTCCTGTCCCGGATGATCTTCGGGGGGCGGGTCTCGCTGGTGGTGGGCGCGACCGCCGTCCTGATCTCGGCGTCGATCGGTGTGCTGCTGGGACTGGCGGCGGGCTACTTCGGCGGGCGCCCCGACTGGACGATCATGACCCTGGTCAACGTGATGCTCACCTTCCCGTTCGTCCTGCTCGCGCTCGCCGTGATCGCGGTGCTCGGCCCCAGCCTGATCAACATGATCGTCGTGCTGGGCGTGGCCGGCTGGCCGATCTACGCGCGCGTGATCCGGGCCGAGACCATGACCATTCGCGAGCGCGAGTTCGTGATGGCGGGCCGGGCGCTGGGCATGGGCCACGCGCGGATCATCTTCCGGCAGATCTTCCCGAACCTGGTGTCGGCCATCGTCGTGATCGCCACGCTCCAGGTCGCGCAGGTGATCATCCTCGAGTCCTTCCTCTCGTTCCTGGGGCTGGGCATCCAGCCTCCGACGCCCGCCTGGGGCAACATGCTGGGCGAGGGGCGCGTCTACATGCTCAACTCGTGGTGGATCGCCACCTTTCCGGGATCGGCGATCTTCGCCACCACGCTGGTGATGAATCTCATGGGGAACGCGCTGCGGGACTGGCTCGATCCCCACATGAAGCTATGACGACCCAGCTTTCCTTCCCCCGTCGGGCAGAGGGCCAGGGGTCATGTCGAACGTGAATGCCACCGGCACCGGGGGCGGCGCCGCCCCCTGCGCGGCCACGTATCTCACCGAGGTGCTCGACACCCGGCCGGAGGAGATGCGGGTCGGGAACAGGGCTCCTGGCGTCCCTGCTGTGGAAAGAAAAGTGCCCGGGGGACGGGACCGGTGCTCCGTCCCCCCGGGCGTTGGGTATGCGGCAGGTCTCTGCCTGCGCGCGTCCCGGCATGAGCCGGGACCTCGGTACTGCGGTGCTGCCGCCGTGGGCACCGTCAGCCGACAACCTCCCGACGGCGCCCTTCGTAGCCGGGTGGTGTCTCCATCCCACCTCCTTGAAGGCTGTGGCCACGACCAGGAGCCGATTCCCGCAATCGCCTCCCGTCAAGACTATTCCACCTCCGGCCGGCCGCCCGGTCAATGATGAGGACGCGCTATTTTCTTGAGGCGACCCGAGGAGGGTAGCCTGGCGAGTTCCTCCAGCGCCTCAGCTGGCCGGCCGGTCCGCCCGGGCCCTGCTGCTCACGGTGACGGTGCTCGCGCTCGTCCTCCTCGCCGGCGTTCTCACGCGACGCGTGGGAGCGCGCATGTGACCGGCGAAGCCGTGGCAGGCCGCGTCTTGTCCGGCCCGGGTGCGCCGTGTACGCTTGCGCGCAACGAACGCTTGCGGGGGGCACCCTCGCCGTGCTGACACGGAAGCACGACGCCGAGGTCGTGAGCGGGAAGTTGAACCCCGACACGGGCAGCGCGACCGTCAAGCGAAACGGAAGCACGACACCCAGGTCGTGGGCGGGAAGGGCACCCGGGCGCTGGCGGGGCGCTGTTGGCGATCCACAACGCCGGCGCGCGGCGCCTCCCGGAGCCGTGGGTCACGAGCCAGGCGTTCAGAGAGGAGACGGGAATGGGGCTGCTGCTGAGGGGCGGGGAGGTGCTGGACCCGGGAGCCGCGCTCGCGGGGGCGCTCGACGTGCGGGTGCGCGACGGGCTGATCGCCGCGGTCGGCGCGGCGCTGGCGCCGGACGGCGACACGGTCGTCGACGTGGCCGGGACGCTCGTGCTCCCCGGGCTGATCGACCTGCACGCGCACTGCTTCGTCGGGGGCTCGGACTTCGGCCCGCGCACCGACGACATGGCGCGGTCGACAGGGGTGACGACGTGGGTGGACGGCGGCTCGGCGGGCGCGGGCACGTTCGAGGGGATGCGCGAGTGGGTGCTCTCGCGCTCGCGCGTCCGGATGCTCGCCTTCCTCAACATCTCGGCGATCGGCCTCATGTTCCTCAAGCTGGGCGAGCTGAACCACCTGGCCTACGCCGACGTGGATGCGGCGGTCGGCGTGGGCCGCGACCACGGCGACCTGATCGTCGGCATCAAGGTGCGGAACCAGATCGAGGTCGTGGGCGATGCGGGCGTGGAGCCGCTCCGGCGGGCCGTGCGCGCGGCGGACGCAATCGGCGGACGCGTCATGATCCACTGCACGAACCCGCCGGTGCCGATGGGGGACCTGCTGGCGCTGCTGCGGCCCGGCGACGTGGTGAGCCACTTCCTGCACGGCCGGGGCCACGGAATCCTCGACGAGCGGGGCCAGGTGCGCCGGGAGGTCCGGCAGGCGCGCGAGCGCGGGATCCTGTTCGACGTGGCCCACGGCCGGATGCACGTGAAGTTCGCGATCGCCCGCGCCGCGATCGAGCAGGGGTTCTTCCCCGACACGATCTCCTCGGACCTCACGATGGGCGGCGCGGCGGGCTGCGTGAAGGACCTGCCGACGACGATGGCGAAGTTCCTCAACCTCGGCATGCCGCTCCCCGAAGTGGTACGGGCGGTGACGGCGACGCCGGCGAGGGCGCTCGGCCGGGCGGGCCGGCTCGGCACGCTCGCGCCCGGGGCGGTGGCGGATCTCGCGGTGTTCCGGCTCGAGGGCGGAGCGTTCGACTTCGAGGACGCGCACGGCGACCACATGACGGGCGCGCAGCGCTTCGTCCCGCAGCTCACGCTCCGCGCCGGCGAGATCTGGTGGCGCCGCTGACGGATATGAAGGGCGCGCCCGGCGGTCCAGGCGTCCCTGTCGGGTTCCCCTACCGCCCCATGCCCGGAATCTGGATCAGCGGGGCCACGCTGCCGCCGAGCGAGTACTGCGGGAGCTTGCCGTCCTA
>CAZWXA010000165.1:4999-8323 GCA_964637755.1 uncultured bacterium
GGTTCCCCTACCGCCCCATGGAGCCGGCCACCTTCACGTTGTAGGCCGCCTCGGCCTCCCCCTTGAGCCGCAGCGCCTCCGCCGATTCCCCGCAGCGGAGTCTGGGCTACGGGAGCCCGCACGCTCCATGCCGTCGTGCTGGTACGGGCGGCAGGCGGCTGAGGGCGTGGAAGACCTGCGGGGGCGCCTCCAGGGCCGCGCTCATCATCTGACCTGCTCGCGCGGGACCTGCTCGCGCGGCGCGAGGTCGAAGATTCCGGCCAGGAGCTCGTAGGAGCGGAGCCGGGCCTTGAAGTCGTGGGTGATGGTGACGACGACGAGCTCGTCGACCCCGTACTCGTCGGCGAGGGCCAGGAGGCGCGCGCGCACCTGCTCGGGGGCGCCGGCGATGGTGCGGTCCTGCGCGTGCCGCACGATGGACAGCTCGCGCGCGGTGTAGGGATACCCCTCCGCCTCCTCCACGGACGGGTAGGGGCCATGGCGTCCGGTGTAGAGCCTGACGATGAAGAGATGACGGCTCCGCGCGAGCCTGAGCGCCTCCGCCTCCGTGTCCGCGCAGAGGGCGAAGACAGCCGCGCTCGCCCGCGGCGCCGCCAGCCACGGTGACGGCCGGAAGCGCTCGGCGTACGCGCGCGTGACCTCGGCACCCCCCTCGGCGTTGATGAAGTGCGCGAACGAGAAGGCGGCGCCGAAGTGGGCGGCGAGGGCGGCGCTGGAATCGCTGGAGCCGAGGAGCCACAGCTCCGGTGCCGTCGGGCCCGTGGGCATCGCCTGGACGCCCGCGAACGGATGACCGGCGGGCAGCCGATCGTGCAGGTAGGCGATCAGGTCCGCCACCTGCTCCGGGAACCCGTCATGGCCGAGGGGCCCGGGACCGCGGGCGAGCGCCTGTGCCGTGCGCTGGTCGCTGCCCGGCGCGCGGCCGATGCCGAGGTCGACGCGTCCCGGGAAGAGCGCCTCCAGCATCCGGAAGCTCTCGGCGACCTTGAGGGCGCTGTAGTGCTGGAGCATGACGCCGCCTGCGCCGACGCGGATCCCTGACGTGCGCGCCGCCACCTGCCCGATGAGGACCTCGGGGCAGGTCCCCGCGAGCCCGGCGCTCGAGTGGTGCTCGGCGAGCCAGTAGCGGTGATAGCCGAGCCGCTCGGCGAGCTGCGCCAGCTCGAGGGTCTCGTGGATGGCGTCGGCGGCGGTGCCGCCGCTGCGAATCGGGGACTGGTCGAGCACGCTCAGGACCGGCATCGCGGACAGTGTATCAGCCGTGGCCGGCACCCCATGCGGGGGCGGGCGTTCGCATGGGCCGCCACACCCACCCGAGGGACAGGACGATCGTCACCGGCCCCAGCCCGAGGTCGGCGACGGCCCCGCGACCATTGCCGGCGAGCCGGCCGGTCGCTACCGGGGCGGGACGGGCCGCCGCGACCTCCGCAGTACCATCATCTTGACCGCGAGATCTTGACCGCGCGCCCCATCGTCACCATGCTGGGGTCGTTCGCGCTCTCGGCGGCGGGCCGTCCCTCCGCGGAGGTGGTGGTGAGCGGCCGGGCGGTGCGTGGGAGCGTGATGCCGGGGCCGGCCAGCCTGGCGCGAGGCCCGGGCCCGGCCAGGACACGAAAGGGGTTCGAGCCATGACGCACGAGAAGCTGTCGATGCCCGTCGGTGAAGTCATGTTCACCCAGCGGTCGGTCCGGAAGTTCCGGCCCGATCCCATCCCCGCGGAGGATCTCCATCTCCTCGTGGAGGCGGCGGTGAAGGCGCCGAACGGCGGCAACCGCCAGATCGGGCGGTTCCTGCTGGTCACCGACCGCGCGCGGATCCTCGAGTTCGCGAAGCTCTATCACGAGGCCTGGTGGGCCAAGCGCTTCGACGAGCGGGGCTGGACGAAGAAGGAGGACATCCCGCCCACCGACAAGACCTACCGGGCGGCCTCGGAGCTGGCCGACTCCATCGGCGAGGTCCCGGCCATCGTCTTCGCCCTGGCCGCGCCGCCCGGCCACGCCAACTCCGTCATCCCGGCGTGCCAGAACCTCATGCTGGCCGCCTGGGCGCTCGGGATCGGCTCCATCCCGACCACCCTCCATCCCAGGGTGATGGACCGCTTCCACGCCATGTTCGGCATCCCCACCGACGTGACCTTCCACTTCTGCATCCCGCTGGGCTATCCCGCCGTCCGGTACGGCCCGAGCACGCGCCGGCCGACATCGGAGACGACCTTCCTGAACCAGTGGGGGGGCCGGGTGCCATGGGCATGACCGGCAAGCCGGGAGTGGGCGATCGCGTGGGTATCGCAGTCATGATCCGTTCCTCCATCGGCCCACTCCGCATCGACGATGAGCACGGAGATCGGCTTCGTGCCAGGCGCTGCATCAGCGGGAGCACATCGAAACAGGAGAGAGCACAGGCTATTCGACCGGCTGAAATCTGACCGGCAGGAAGAACACCGAGCCAGGCCGGGCGCTCACCTTTGACCGGTTCTTCTGCCCGACAGGGATTGGCTGCCCGTCGCGACCGACACGGGGCCGGGCGGGATCAGGCGCAGCGCGTGTTGCGGGTCTCCGGGGGTGTGATGGTCGTCTCCCCCGCGGGGCCCAGGCTCACCCGTGCGGGAAGCCGTAGAGGGCGGCCGCGTTGTCGAAGACGATCTTCTGCCGGAGGTCGGCGGGCAGATGCCCGAGCTCGCGCTGGATGAAGTCCTGCGAGTCGGGCCAGACCCCGTCGGGGTGGGGGAAGTCCGAGCCCCACATGACGGTGTCCGGGCCGAGCTCGTCGAGCAGCGCGATGCCGATGCGGTCGGTCTGGTAGGTGGCCCGGCACTGGCGGCGCCAGTACTCGCTCGGCCGCATGCGCAGGGTGAGGTCCTTGAACTGGTCCTCCCACTCGAGGTCCATGTGGTCGAGCACGTAGGGGATCCAGCCGATGCCGCTCTCCCCGATCACGACCTGCATCGCGGGGTAGCGCTCGAGGACGCCGCCGTAGATCAGCGACATGAGGACGGTCGCCATGTGGAGCTGGAAACCGGTGATGTGCACGGCGAAGGCCGCGCGGGCGACGAGCGGGGGGTAGCGCTGGAAGTCGGGCAGCCGCCCGCCGACGGTGTGGAAGTGGACCGGAAGTCCGGAGGCGTGGGCGGCGTCCCACACCGGTGCCCACACCGGGTCCCAGAGGGGCGGCATGTCGATGGAGTTGGCGATGTCGAGCCCCTTGAGGCCGCCGCGCGTGGCGACGCGCTCGATCTCGGCGACCGCGGCCTCGACGGGCGCGTTGGGGATGCAGGCCAGCCCGGCGTAGCGGGCGGGATACGTTTCGCAGAAGTCGGCGAGCCAC
>CAZWXA010000166.1:0-8293 GCA_964637755.1 uncultured bacterium
CCTTCCAGTAGAAGCGCGCCGTCTTGAACGCCGACTCGTTGGACTCGGCGCCGCCGGAGGTGAAGAACACGGCCTGCATCGAGTCGTAGGCGAGGCTCACGATCTTCTCGGCGAGCCTGATGGCGGGGATGTTGGACGAGCCGACGTAGTTGGAGAAGAACGCCAGCTCCTCCATCTGCGCGGCAGCGGCCTGCGCCAGCTCCTTCCGGCCGTGGCCAACGTTGACGTTCCACAGGCCGGAGAGCCCGTCGAGGTACTCGCGTCCAGCCAGGTCGGTCACCACGGCGCCGCGACCGCGCACGTAGATCATGGGCTCGGCGGCGTCGGACGGGTGCTGCAACGGATGGATCAGGTGCTCGTGGTCGGCCTTGGTCAGCTCGGCGGCAGTCGGTGACATTGGAATCTCCTCAGGGGAATCTCCTCAGGGCCGGTGAGAGGTGCCAGGGGCGTCCCGGGGTGCGGCGTCGTTCCGCGCGTCGGGCGACGATCGCCGCGAGGGGCAGGAGCCGGTCGTTCCGCGGGGGCTCACATGACGGCGAGCGAACGGCAAATCAACGCGCGCGGACAAGCTTCGTGACCGCGGCGAGCGCGCGGCCCGGATCGAGGGCGAGCGCGTTGGTGTCGGCCAGTCTCACGATCCCCTTCTTGTCGAGGACGAAGGTCGCGCGGCCGTCGAAGCTCCAGGTCTCGTCCCAGACGCCGAACTGCATGCCGACCTTGCCCTTCGGGTCCACGTCGCTCAGAAGCCGGAAGGGGAGCTTGAGCTTCTCGGCCCAGGCGCGGTTCCGCTCGAGAGAGTCGACCGAGACGCCGAGCACCTCGGCGTTGAGCCCCTCGAACCGCTTGCTGTCATCCCGATACCGGGTGAACTCGGTCGTTCAGCCAGGGGTATCCGCCTTGATGTAGAACGCCAGCACCACGGCGTCTCTCGCGGCGAGCACCTCGGAGAGCCTCACCGCGCGTCCGTGCTGGTCCGAGAGGGTGAAATCGGGCGCGCGATCGCCCACGCCGAGGGGCTTGTCGCGCCCCGTGGCCGGCACGCTGGCGGCCAGCAGCAACACCGCCAGCGCCAGCAGCGGCGCCCCCCGCCGCCTCACGCCCCACCCTCCTCGCCGGACCCGACCGCCCTGAGCACCGCCTGGAGGAATTCGCGCTCCGGCAGGGCCCCCTCGAACTGCACCCGGTCGTTGATGACGACCTTGGGCACCGCCATCACCCGGTAGCGGCGCGACAGATCCGGGAACTCGCTGGCGTCGATGCAGTCGGCGCGGACACTCCTGGACGCAACCGCCATGTGCTGAGCCAGGCGCACGGCCCGGGGGCAGTGGGGTCAGGTCGGCGTGGAGAAGACCTGGATGTGCACGGGCGCCGTCAGCTCGCCCATCGCCGTCTTCGTCTCCTCGGACAGCGACGCTTCCCCGGTCGACGCGACGACGATGGCGTCGATGAGGTTCGAGAACTCGTAGCCCGTGGGGATGCCGAAGAAGCGGATGCCGTAGTCCCGCGCGCCCTCCACCACGATGGCGGGCACCTGATCGACGCCGTAGACCCCGGCCTGCACCCGGTCGATCACGGGGTTCAGGATCTCGACGGACAGCTTGTCGTCGAGCCCCGCCACCTCGCGCACGAGCTGCTCGTTCTGCCGGCAGAGATCGCCAGCCACCAGCTCCTGCGAGAACACCGTCAGCTTCACGGGCCCCGCGAGCCGCTCGAACTCCTTGCGCACCGCCGCTTGATCGCGCTCTGTCAGGATCGCCATGGCCCGCTCATTGTAGCGCGACCGGCAATCGTCCGGTAGCCGAGGGCCGCCCGCATGCGGAATCGATCAGCGGAGCTTCCCGTCGACGGCGAAAGTGCCGGCCCCCTCACCCGGTCACCCCTGGTCCGCCCCTCCCGCGACGACGCGCGCGTGGACCAGGACGGGTCCCCCGGTGGCGAGCGCCTCGAAGACGGCGTGCCGCACGGCCTGGCTCGATCCGGCCTCGTGGGCCGCGAGGCCGAAGCCGCGGGCGATCGCCGCCAGCCCGGCCGGGACAACCTCGGGCGGGGAGACCTCGTCGAGCACGATGATCACGAGCGGCGCGGCGAGGCGCGCGGCGGTCTCCAGTTCCCCGATCACGCGCAGGAGTCCGCCGGGAGTCGTGAAGCAGAGGACGTGACGATCGGGGCGGGCGAGTCGGGCCGCGATGGCGGCGGGGAGGGCGAAACCCCTGGCGGCGAGCCGGTTCGGCACGAGACACTCGCCCGGGCCGACTGCCTGCCAGACGAGCGCAGCGGGCAGCATCCCGGCGCCACCGTCGATCGCCGCGATGGTCCCGGGCGCGCTCAGCTCCCGCGCAATCGTCACGACTTCGTGCGGCGTCAGGCCGGGTCCAGAAGGGACCAGGCGGGTGGTCCGGTCGCGCTTCATCCGGTCCACTTCCGCCACGTCCCAGTCGGCGTGCACCTCGGCGCGCAGGAGCGGTGCAAGCTCCTCGAGGATCAGTCCCGGCTCCCCGATCACCTCGATCACGGGCCGCCACTCACCGCCTGTGGCCGCGGCCCGCGCGAGATGCAGGACCGGCATCGTGACCGGCCACGCGCCCGGCTCGAGTTCCGCCGCGTCGAGCCCGACGGCGATGATGGCGTCGGCCCGCCGGATGATCGGCGAGTCCAGGTCGCCGCCGGTCAGGACACCGAGCGAGAGCGGGTGCGGCTCCGGGATCGCTCCCTTCCCCTTGAGCGTCGTGAGGACCGGCGCCGGCACGGCCTCGGCAAGGGCGCGCAGCCACCCCGCGTCCTCGACCCGGCATCCGAGGCCCGCCAGAATGAGCGGTCGGTTGGCGCGGCCGATCATCGCCGCGGCGGCTTCGAGCCTCCCGCGCTCGGGGGGCGCCAGCGCCGCGGGCCGCGGGTTCGCGGCCACGGGAACCGCCGGTTCCTCCAGGACCTCGGGCGGCACCTCCAGGTGCACCGGACCGCGTGCCTCGGCCAGCGCGAGCCGTGCCGCATGAGCGACCCAGTGCGAGACCGAGTCCGCCGACACGCGCAGGCTCTGCTTGGCCACCATGCTCAGCAGGGGCGGAAGATCGACGGCCTCGCGCGATTCGCCCGAGCCGCGTGTCTCGCTCGAGCCGCTCGCCGCCCCACGCACGCCGGGCAGACCGGGGTCGGCGATGAGAATCATCGGCGCACGGTCGAGCCACGCGTGGGCGAGGCCCGCCACCGCGGCCGGCCCTCCCGGACCGATGGCCGCCGCGCCCGGCGCGGCGGTCAGCTCCCCGTCGACGGCGGCCATGACACACGCGGCAAACTCGGAGCGGACGCAGATGAACAGGACGCCCTGGGCGCGGGCCGACGCCGCGAGGACGGCGACCGATCGGGCGCCCGGCACACCGAAGAGCCGCCGCGTGCCGGCCTGCCGCAGCCCCGTGATCAGCAGGTCTGCAGCGGTCGGCACGGGAATCTCGCGCTCAGGACGCGAGTCGCGCGAGCACCGGCTCCATGCGGTCGAGCGCCTTGCGCAGGTTGGCCTCGGAGTTGGCGTAGGAGAGCCTGAGGTAGCCCTCGCCGTGCTCGCCGAACGCCGTGCCGGGCAGGGCGGCGACGCCGGCCTCCTGCATCAGCGTGTCCGCGATCTCCGCCGACTTGCGCCCGATCCCCTTGACGTTGGGAAAGACGTAGAACGCGCCGCGCGGCGAGGCACAGGAGACACCGGGCAGGCGATCGAGCCCCTCGACGACGATGTCGCGCCGCCGCTTGAACTCGGCCACCATGCGCGCCACCGGCGTCTGATCGCCCTCGAGCGCCGCGATCCCGGCGAGCTGGGAGAACGACGCCGTGCAGGAGGCGGAGTTCACCATGAGCCGCGTGAGATGCTCCGCGAGCGGGACCGGCATGACACCGTAGCCGAGCCGCCAGCCCGTCATCGCATACGACTTCGAGAACCCGTCGAGGATGATGGCGAGGTCCCGCATCCCGGGCAGGCTCGCGATCGAGACGAACTCGCCGTCGTACAGGAACTGCCGGTACACCTCGTCGGTCAGCACGGGGATCCGGAACGACCGCGCGATCTCGGCGATCCGCTCGATCTCCGAGCGCCCGAGGACACCGCCCGTGGGGTTCTGGGGTGAGTTGATGATGATCAACTTCGTCTTCCTCGACACCCGCTGCTCGAGGAGCCCGAGGTCGAACCCGAAGCCCGTCTCCTCGAGGAGCGGGATCGGCACCGGGACGCCGCCGACGAAGTTGACGACCGACTCGTAGATCGGGAACCCCGGGTTGGGGTAGATGACCTCGTCCCCGCGGTTGACGAGCGCCATGATCGTGAAGAACATGATGGGCTTGGCGCCCGGCGTGACGACCACCTCGTCGGGCGTGACGGGCGTGCCGCGCGTCTCGGTCATGTGCCTGGCGATCGCCGCCCGCAGCTCCGGCAGACCGGCCGACGGCCCGTAGTGCGTGGCGCCCGCGTCGAGCGCGCGCTTGGCCGCATCGCGGATATGCGCGGGCGTGTCGAAATCGGGCTCGCCGATCTCGAGATGGATGATCTCCTTCCCCTCGCGTTCGAGCGCCCGTGCGCGCGCGAGCACCTCGAACGCCGACTCCGTCCCCAGCCGTCCCATGCGGTCAGCGATCTTCATGCGGCCGATTATACTGGAGCGCGTGCAACTCGTGGAGGTCGCCGCGGGCCCGTTCTGGATGGGCTGGGACGAGGGTCTGCCCGGCGAGCGGCCGCGGCACCGCGTCTGGCTCGACCGCTTCTGGATCTCGCGGACGCCGGTCACGACCGCGGAGTACGCCGAGTGCCTCGCCGCGACCGGTGCCGTACCCCCGCCGTTCTGGGAGGACTCGCGCTTCTCCGATCCGCGGCAGCCGGTGGTCGGCGTCTCCTGGCACGAGGCGGTCGCCTATTGCCGCTGGCGTGGCGTCGGGTACCGGCTGCCCACCGAGGCCGAGTGGGAGAAGGCCGCGCGTGGCGGCCTCGACGGCGCCCGGTTTCCCTGGGGCGACGCGCGGCCGGCCTGGCGTCCCGATCGTCCACCGGTCGTCGGGAGCACGCCCGAAAACCCCCTCGGGCTCACGGATCTCTCGGGCGTCTGTCACGAGTGGTGCCTCGATTGGGACGGCGACGACTCCTACGCCCGGTCGCCCGAGGGGAACCCGCAGGGCCCCCCCTTCGGCACTCGGCGGGTGTCGCGAGGCGGCGCCTGGCGGCACGCCGATCCGTGGAGCGCGGTCGCTCGCCGCTCCTCGCTGCCGCCGCACCTCCGCTACTCCGACTACGGATTCCGCGTGGCCTGGTCGGGGGCCTGAGCGGCGTCCCTCGCCCCACCGGCCGCCCCCGAGGTCTCCGTCCGGAAGGCCGACCGGTCGGACCGAGCTCCGCGGGACCGGCCGGCGGGCGCTTTCCGCATCCACATGGTCCCGGACCGCCCGTGAGGGACCCTTCGGCCGCTGGCGGCGCCGAGCCGCTCACCGGAGCACCCGAGTGGTCCCGGTCACGCGATGACGAGAGGAGCGCGGATCAGAGGCTGCTAGGCCGACCCCGCGAGCCGCTCGATGACGCGCCGAATCTCCTCCAGGCTGAACGGCTTCGCGACGCTCGGCGCCCGGCTCTTTTCCAGGAAGGCGCTCGTCTCCCCGTTCAGCGTGTCTCCGGTGAGAAAAACGAACCGCCGGGCGAGATCCGGGTGGCGCCGCGCGACCTCCCGGTAGAGCGCCGGGCCGTCCAGCTCCGGCATGCGGACGTCGCTCAGGATCGCATCGTACGTGCGCGTCTCGAGCATCTCGAGCGCGACCACGCCGTTGGCAGCCTTCTCCACCCGATGCCCGTCCGAGACGAGCATCTCCGCAATGACGTCCGCGACGTCTGGGTCGTCGTCCACCACGAGGAGGGTCCTGCCCGTGACCGGAGCCTGCGCGGCGGCCGCCGGCGTCTGGAGCACGCCCGCGGGCGGGGTCTGCACGGGGAGCTCGACCACGAACGTCGCGCCGCGTCCTGGCTGGCTCTCGACGCGGAGGGCGCCGCCGTGGCTCTCGACGATCCCGCGGCACAGGGAGAGCCCGAGGCCCGTTCCCTCGCCCGGAGGCTTGGTGGTGAAGAACGGCTCGAAGATCCGTTCCTGGATCTCTGGCGGAATTCCGGGGCCACTGTCGGCGACCTCGAGGACCATGCGCGAGCGGCTCCGGTCGGCGCGCGCCGTGAAGGCGAGGCGGCGGGGCGGCGGGCTCGTCCGCACCGCATGGTGGGCATTGGTCGCGAGGTTCACGACGAGCTGCTGGAGCTGGTGCGGATCGGCCCAGAGCGGCGGCAGATCGTCCGGAAGGTCGATCACCACCTCGACGTTGTCCACGCGGAACTGATAGGCGAGCAGCTCCACCACCCCGTCCACGATCTGACCAAGCCGGACTTCTTCGCGCTCCTGCGGATACTGGCGCGCGAGAGCCAGGAAGTTGCGAACGATACGCGAGCAGCGCTCGGCCGCCCGCGCGATCTTCTCGGCCCGCGACTGCCGCGGTCCACCCGCCTCGGCCAGGCCGAGCAGGGCCGCATGCCCCGTGATCACTGCCAGGGGATTGTTCAGCTCGTGCGCCACGCCGGCCACGAGCTCGCCCATCGCGGCGAGCTTCTCGCTCTGGCGGCGCGCCTCCTCTGCGCGCTTGCGCTCCGTGATGTCACGCGCGATGGTCGAGAAGAACTCGATCCTCCCGTCGGCGGTCTTGTGGGCGATGATCAATTGCAGGACCGGGATCTCGCGGCCATCCGGGCTCAGGAACGCTGTTTCACCACTCCAGATGCCGTCGCGAAGCGCGGCGGGGATCGCCTCCTCCATGACCAGCCGGCCGGCCCACGCCGGGTGGGTGTCGGCGATGCGGATGGTCGAGATGTCCTCGTGCTCCGCGATCCCGAGCATCCGGCGGGCGGCTCGGTTGTAGTAGACGACCCGGCCGTCCGCGTGCCCCATGGCGACGAAATCGGTCGTCGCCTCGAGGATCGCCGTCAACCGCCTCCGGGTCTCCTCCGTCCGCTCCCGCTCGGCGACCTCGGCGGCGAGGTCGGCGGTCCGCTTCAGCACTTCGCTCTCGAGGTGCTGCAGGAGACGCGTCCGCTCGAGCGCGACCGCGACCTGATTGCCGATGCCGTCGAGCATCTTGAGGCCTTCGTCGCTGAAGAGCCCCGCGCTCAGCCCGGCGAGGTTCATCACGCCGAGCGTGCGATCGCCGACCCAGAGCGGCACGCTGGCGTGGTACCGGAGCCCGCCGGCGCTGCCGGCCGCCCGCTGGAGTCGCTCACATTCCAGGATATTCGCCGCGCGGTCGAGCTCGCCGGCGCTGAGCATGCGGCGGCAGCGGCAGTCACCCTCCATGGCCTCCGGTGCGGTGAGCGCCGGGGGCAGCCCCCGCGTCCCGAGCAGCCGGAACGTCCCGTCGTCCCCCCGGAGGGCGATCCATCCCGCCTGCACGCCGGGAAGCTCCATGGCCCGCTCCAACGCGATCGCGGCGACGTCGTCCTCGCTGGTCGCCCGGTTGAGCCCCTCGGCGATGCCGTACAGCCCCTGGAGAGTCTGGGCCGAGCGCTCGAGCTCCCGCTGGCGCGTCGATACCTCCTCGTTCAGGTGAACGGCTTCCTCGTAGGTGGAGATCAGCAGGTCCAGGATCTGGCGCCGCTCGGCGCTCACCAAATGCCGCTCGCCGGCGATGTCGATCTCGAGGCCCGTCTGGGCCTTCTCGGACTTGCGGAGTTCCCGGTTGGCGCAGAGATGGCTGACTCGTGACAGGAGGTACTGCTCGTCGTACGGCTTCCGGATGACGCCGTCGGCGCCGCACTCGAGCGCCTTGATGATGTCGTGGGGGCCTGAGAGGGCCGTGACGAGGACGACCGGCGTGCCCTCGAGCGCCTCGTCGGCCTTGATCTGCCGGCAGAGAACGTAGCCGTCCATCTCCGGCATGACGATGTCGCTGATGATCACAGTCGGGGGATCCCGGCGCGCGGCCGCCAGTGCCCCGCGCCCGGTCGTGGCCAGCGTCACCGTGTACCCACCCGCTTCGAGCAGAGCCCTCAAGTGCTCACCCTGGGTGGGGCTGTCCTCGACGACAAGAACTGTGGAGGTAGACGGCGCCGGACTCATTTCCTTCGCTATCCTCCGCGACGGGAATCGTGCGCTCGATGACTGGAGGCCCGGAGGCCCCGGGGCGCCGTCGCGCCCCTTGCCGGTCAGGAGTACGCCCACAGTCCGGCCGCAGGCGCTGGACGACCTCGACTGCGGCGACGGCACCGACCGTATCCGACTGTGATCGGTCACTCCCGATT